>CAYVGN010000232.1:0-5562 GCA_964451215.1 uncultured Acidobacteriota bacterium | reverse complement strand
GTGGTTGCGCAACAGCGCCACCAGTTGCGCGCTCCCCAGTTCGCGCCCGGCCCTGCCCATTTCCGTCAGGTCATGCGCAGTGGATCGGGCCGCCTGCGTCAGTTCCCGCTCGGTCCGATTCAGTTCGCTTCCGGCCAGATAGGTGGCCACCTGGCCGTAGAAGATGTAGGCAGCCAGGCCGGCCATGGCCAGCAGCAGCAGGACCGGGATCACCGCAATAAACAGGTAGGTGATCAGCAGCCGGTTGCGCAACCGCCACATCAGCAGGCCCAGGACAAGGCGCAAGTAGCGGAAGGCCAGGACCGAGCCTGCGGCCACGGCGAGAAATTCCAAAAAGCCCAGGCCCCGGCGCACGCCCAGCCCTTCCAGCAACAGTACAGCCAGGATCAGCACGGCCACGACTTTTTCCAGCCGCGACCGCGCCCGCCAGAAGGCGGCGATTGAGCTAGTGCGGATCATACGATTGGCGAATGGGGCTCGCGGATTGCGGAATGATCAAGGCCGCCCATTGTGCCTCGACACCACCGATTCGGATGCGGCGCGGCTGACGCGAAAACCCGCAACCCTCAATCCTCAATCCGCAATCCGCAATCCGAGATCGTCAGTCCCCTTTGGCAGCAGCGGGCGAGGAAGCCAGCCCCACCCGGCTGTGCCGACGGCTGTACCCGAAGTAGATGCACATGCCAATCACCAGCCAGACGATTAACCGCAGCCAGGTGTCCAGCGGCAGGCTCAGCATCATGTACAGCGAAACCAGGATACCGCCGATGGGCACGACCGGGACCCAAGGAGTCTGGAAGGGCCGCGCCATTTGCGGATGCCGGTGTCGCAGAACGAGGATCCCGGCGCAGACAATAACAAACGCCAGCAAGGTCCCGATGCTGACCAACTCGCCCAGGATGTGGATGGGGACCAGAGCGGCAAAGGTGGCCACGAAGATGCCCACGGCGATGCTGGAGATGTAGGGGGTGCGGAAGCGCGGGTGCACCTTGCCGGCCCACTGTGGCAACAGGCCATCGCACGACATGCTGAAGAAGATTCGCGACTGGCCCAGGAGCATAACCAGCATCACCGAACCCAGCCCGGCGATGGCCCCGACCTTCACCAGGAAGCTGCCCCAGCGCACGCCGGTCGCATCCACGCCGACCGCCACCGGGTCCGGCACGTTCAGCGCGCTGTAGGGGACCACCGCCGTGAGTAAGCCGGACACCAGAATGTAGAGCACGGTGCAGATAGCCAGCGAACCCAGGATGCCAATGGGCATGTCCCTCTGGGGATTGCGCGACTCCTGGGCGGCAGTGGAGACGGCGTCAAAGCCGATATAGGCAAAGAAGACCACCGCCGCTCCCCGGGCGATCCCCGAGATGCCGAACTTGCCGTATTCGCCCTGATTGGCCGGGACGAAGGTCGCCCAGTTGGTGGAGGCGACGTCGGGGTGGCGCAGCAGGTAGGCCGCGGCCACGCCGATGAAAGTGAGCACCACACCCACCTTAATGATGACGATAGCGGTGTTGACGTTGGCCGACTCGCGGATGCCGATGACCAGGATGGTGGTGACGATGGCGATAGCCAGCAGGGCTACCAGGTTGAAGGAGGCCGAGACCTGGGGCAGCGCGGCCAGCGCGGCACTCAACTGGTCCCCGGAGAGTCCCTGCGCCTTCAGCATCCCCTCCACGTTGGTCAGCCGCTCCCAGCGGTCGTGGTAGTAGGCGAGCTTAGTCCCGGGTGAGGCGGTCAACTGCGGCGGGATGCGCAGGCCCCAGTCCTGCAGGAAGCTGTTCACGTAGCCGCTCCAGCCCACCGCGACCGTGGCCGCCCCGAAGGCGTACTCCAGGATCAGGTCCCACCCGATGATCCAGGCGAAGATCTCGCCCAGGGTCGCGTAGCCATAAGTGTAGGCGCTGCCGGCCACCGGGATCATGGAGGCGAACTCGGAGTAGCAGAGGCCGGCCAGCGCCGAAGCCAAGCCGGCCAGCACGAACGACAGCACGATCGCCGGTCCGGCATACTGGGCGGCCGCCGCGCCGGTCAGAACAAAGATGCCGGCGCCGATGATCGCTCCGATGCCCAGCGTCACCAGGTTGACGGGACCCAGCGCCCGCCGCAATCCATGTTCTTCATCCGACACCTCGAGCCGAAGCTGGTCAATCGACTTCCGAACGAACAGACTAGAAGGCATGTGGCTTCGCTCCTACCGATCGCTTCTTGAATAGGGCACTGCGGGCGGCCGGAAGGCCGCTCCTACCGCGAATTCCCCGCCGGCTCCACCCGGCCCCGCGCCCCGCGGGCCACGGTGCGCAGCGCCAGGTAAACGGGCAGGCCCAGCAGCACGATGATCAGCCCCGGCCAGGTGAACTGGGGCTTGAACCGCAACAATTGGATCTCGATGAAGACCGCCATCAGGATGTAGAGCGCGGGAAGCAGCGGGTAGCCCAGCGCCCGGTAGGGCCGCTCCATCTCCGGCCGCGTCCGCCGCAGCACGAACAGCCCGCTGATGGTCAGGATGTAGAACAGTAGCACAGCGAAAATGACGTAGTCGAGCAACTGGCTGTAAGTGCCGCTCAGCGTCAGCGCCGAGGCCCAGAGGCCCTGCAGGATCAGGGAGTGCACCGGGGTATGGTACTTGGGATGGACGCGGGCGGCCCGCTGGAAAAACAGCCCGTCCCTGGCCATCGCGTAGTACACGCGCGCCCCGGCCAGGATCAGGCCGTTGGCGCAGCCGAAGGTGGAAATGATGATGAAGGCGGCCATCACGTACTGGCCGCCCAGGCCCAGGATGGCCTGGGCGGCCGCGGTACCCACGCGGTCCTCCGGCGCGTGCTGGATGGCCTCCAGCGGCAGGACGCTGAGATAAACCAGGTTGGCGGCGACGTACAGCGCCAGAACCACGCCGGTGCCCAGCAGCAGGGAAAGGGGCAGGTTGCGCCGCGGGTTCTTCACTTCTCCGGCCGTGAAGGTGATGTTGTTCCAGGCATCGGCGGCGAACAGCGACCCCACCATGGCCACCGCCACCACCGTGAACACGTCGAGGTTGAACCCCGCCCCACGCCAGAAGTCGGAGAAGTTCCCCCGAATGACGGCAGCGGAGCGCCCGAGCAGGTAGCCGAATAGAACCAACCCCAGCAGCGCGGCGGTCTTGGTGAAAGTGAAGACGTTCTGTACCAGCGCCCCCAGCTTCAGCCCGAAACAGTTGACCGTGGTCAGCACCACCAGGCAGGCGATAGCCACCAACTGCTGGGTGGACAGCGCCACCGGCCAGGACTTGCCCAGCACCGTCAGCGTCCCGAAGTTCAGCAGGTAGTTGGCGGCGGAGATGGAAGGGACGAAAAGCCCCAGGAACTTGGCAAAGGCCACGGCCACGGCCGCCACCGTCCCGGTCTGAATCACCAGGAACAAGGTCCAGCCGTACAGGAAGCCGAACAAGGGGCCCAGCGCCTCCCGCAGGTAGACGTACTGCCCGCCGGCGCGGGGCATCGCCGCCGCCAGCTCCCCGTAGCTGAGGGCCGCGGCGATGGTCAGGAACGCCGTCAGCACCCAGGTCAAGATCAGCAGGCCGGGTGATTGCACCTGGCGGGCGATGTCGGCCGAGACAATGAAGATTCCGGAGCCGATCATCGAGCCCATAACGATGGTGGTGGAGCTGACCAGACCGAGGCCCGGAATCAGTTCTGCCGGAGCGCCGCTTTCAGTAACTGCCTTCACGATTCCCGCCTCACCGGAAGCCCCCGGCCAAAAGTCTCATTGGCTCCTTCTGCAGCCCGTCCGAGCATTCTGTAGGGGCAACCCTTGTGGTTGCCCCCAGCCAAAAGTCTCATCAGCTCCTTCTACAGTCCGTCCGAGCATTCTCTCGCAAACGCTTGGTAGCCGCGCAACAGAGCCGCGAGCGAGCAGGTTCAGCGACGGGGATTCGCTCCGCCGCCGCGGCGGGGTCGCGGCTCTGTTTGGCCGGGGCGGATCGCTTCCAGCAACTGCCGGGCGTGCGCTTCGATGTCGGCAGCGGCCAGCAGGTCGCGGACCACAGCCACGGCATCGGCGCCGGCGGAAATGACCGAGGCGGCATTCTCCAGGGTGATGCCGCCGATGGCCACCAGCGGTTTGGTCACCGCCGCGCGCACGGCAGCCACCGTCTCCAGCCCCACCGCCGGGTCGGGCCTTTCCTTGGTCTGGGTGGGGAAGACGGGGCCAATCGCCAGGTAGTCCACCGGCAGGCGGTTGCCCTCGCGCGCCTGCTGGAGGTTGTGGGTGGACAACCCGATCAGCTTTCGTTGCCGGGCTGGATGTGGGGGAGTTGCTTGCCGGGCCCGGGCCAGCGCCGCGTCGAACAGACGGCGCACCAGTTCGGGCGCCAAGTCGTCCTGGCCCAGGTGGACCCCGGCGGCATCGCAAGCCAGAGCAATGTCGGCGCGGTCGTTCACAAAAAAGTCAGCCCCCTGCTCGCGGGCCAGATCAGCAATGGCCTGGCACTGGCGCCAGTGACAGCGCGTAAAAAGCCCCTTGTGCCGATACTGCAGGATCCGTGCCCCGGCTCGAAGTAGCTGCGCGGCAACCGCTTCCGCCCCAGCGGGTGGCAGCAGGTTGGTATCTATTATGGCGTACAAGCGCGAGCGCAGAAACATCTCCGACGCGGAGCGGGGAAAAGCTTGCGGCTTATTGGCCATTCCGAATCCCGCATTCCGCATTCTAATCTAGCGGCCTGCGGCCAGGGTCACAGGGGTGAAGCGCTGGATGAAATTGGTGTCGAAACACCCGGCGCGAAACTCCGGGTCAGCCAGGATCCGCTGGTGCAGCGGGATGGAGGTGTCAATCCCTTCGATGATGAACATCTCCAGCGCGCGGCTCATGCGGCTGATGGCTTCCTGCCGGTCGCGCCCTCTCACGATGAGCTTGGCCACCAGCGAGTCGTAATAGGGCGGGATGAGGCATTCCGCGTAGGCCGCGGTGTCCACCCGCAGGCCGGTGCCGCCGGGGGTGTGGAAGGCGGTGATGCGCCCGGCCGAGGGGATGAAGGTGTCCGGATGCTCGGCGTTGATCCGGCACTCGATGGCGTGGCCTTGGAGCACGACGCCCCCGTTGCCATCGTCCAGCGAGCCCTGCAGCACCAGCTCCAGCGGTTGGCCGGCCGCAATCATGATCTGACTCTTCACCAGGTCAATGTTGGTCACCATCTCGGTGACCGGGTGCTCGACCTGGATGCGCGTGTTCATCTCAATGAAATACAGCTCGCCGGTGGTGTCATCCATGAGGAACTCGACGGTCCCGGCGTTGGTGTAGCCGAGGCGTTCCAGGGCGGCAACTACGCGGGCCCCGAGTTGCTGCCGGGCGGCAGCGCTGAGGCGCGGCGAGGGGGACTCTTCCAGCAGTTTCTGGTGGCGGCGCTGAATGGTGCATTCGCGTTCGCCGAGGTGGGCCAGGCGCCCGAAGCAGTCGCCCAGCACCTGGAACTCGATGTGCCGCGGCTTTTGCAGGAACTTCTCCAGGTAGAGGTCGCCGCAGCCGAAGGCCAGCCCGGCCTCGTGCTGAGCGGCGGCACAGGCGTTGGCCAGATCCGCCGCCTGCCAGACC
>CAYVGN010000231.1:0-5573 GCA_964451215.1 uncultured Acidobacteriota bacterium | reverse complement strand
TCGGCGAAAAAGGCGTTGTTCTGCTTGACGGGAAACGCGAAGGCCCACTTGTCGTCTGGGTAGGTCGGGTCTATGGTCACCCCATACCCGGCCCGGAGAATGGTCCCGCTCCGCAGCCGGTAGGCCACGCCGAGCCGGGGCGCCCAGTTCTTGAAGTCGTTCTGGAGTCCCAGGTTCCAGGGAATGCTGCCCACACCGGCCAACTCCAGGCTGTTGGTCTCCGGATTGTAATTGGAGAAGCCGGCCCGGTGGACGGTGGTAGGCGGCAGGTAGATCTCGTGGCGCATGCCGAAGTCCACGGTCAGCTTCGGAGTAACCTGCCACTTGTCCTGAATGTAAGTGAAGATCTGGGTCTGCCGGAAGGTGGGGAAGATGCCCGCCAGGTCCCGGCCAAACTCATTGGGCACGTCCAGCAGGAAGGCAGCGAAGGAGTTGGCGAAACTGGTTCGCGGGTCCCCGTTCAGGGAGGTCGGACCGGCCCGGAAAATGAAGACCCCGCGCGGGTTGTAGGTCTGCGTCTGCGCCAGCTCGTCGCGGTTGCGCCGGACGTCGGCGCCCACCTTGAGGGTGTGGTTCGAGATCACCCTGGTCCAGTTGGAAACCATATCGAAGTTGGTCTCACAGCGGATCCAGGGCAGGCTGGCGGAGAAGCCCACGATGGGATTGCTGTAGCCGTCGATATTGAAACTGGTCAGCCCGCTGGTCCACTTATCCAGGTTCACGCCGCGGATGCCGAGTTCTTCGGCGGCCTTGGTGCCCGTATCCTCGTTGTTGGCGTCGTTGCGGTAGCGCATCACGCCGAAGCGGAACTCCGCGATGGTGCGCTGGTTGAAGATGTGGGTGTAGTTGAGCGCCGTGTTCTGCGAAAGCTGCTTGCCCTCGCCGGCGAAGCCGCCGGCTTTGGGCCCCCCGCGCATGGGATAGGTGCTGGGGTCGAAAATGCGGAACCGCTGCACGCTGTACCGGTACATCACGGAATTGCTTTCATTGAACTGATGGTCGATCTTGGCGTCGGCCGAGTGCGAGTCTTTCTGGCGCACGGTAGCTAGCTCATAGTTGGTGGCCAGGCCGGGCGAGGTCGGCGGCGGCAAGAAGCTCAGGATCTTCCGGGAGATGGCGGTGATGCGGCTGTCGGGAATCTGCTTGTTGGCGAAGGGCGTCCGCCCGGTGCCGTCGGACTTGCCCGTCAGCGGGTCATAAAGCGTGGTCGTGGACTCGGCCAGGTTGCCCCGGCGGAAGTCCGGCGTGGGGATGGTGACCCGCGTAAGGTCGCCGCGGCGGTCGGCGTTGGCCTGGTAATCGGCAAAGAAGAAGGTCTTGTTGCGCTGGATGGGCCCCCCCAGGGTGCCGCCGTACTGATTGTCGGTAGTGGGCGCTTTCCTGGTTCCGAAAACGTTCATCGCCGCCAGCCGGCTGACCCGGTTGAACTCGAACAGGCTGCCGTGCAAATTGTTGGTGCCCGAGCGGAGGCCCACATTGATGACGGCGCCGCCGGCCCGGCCCAGCTCGGCGTCGTAGTTGCTGGTGGTAATGTCCACGGTCTGGATGGCTTCGATGGGCGGAATCAGCGCCGTCAGCAGCCCGGTGCGATGGTTGTTGTCGATGCCCTCGAGTTGGACGTTGTTGGCGTAGCGGCCCTGGCCGTTGACCCGGCTGCCCAAGCTGTCCTGGGGGTTGAAGAACTCCGAGTGCGGCCGCTCGATGCCGCTCACCCCCGGCATGATCCACATCAGCCCCTGGAAGTTGCGATGGTAGGTCAGCGGGATGTCCTGCACTTGCCGGACCTCGAACTTGCGGCCCACGTCCGAGCGGTCGGTCTGAAGCAGCGGGACGGCGGCGGTCACTTCAATCGACTCGGTGATCTGCCCCGGCTGGAGCTGCAAGTCTACGCGCACCGTGGTGTTGACGATCACGTCGGCGCGGTCGCGGATCGCCTTCTTGAAGCCTGGTTGCTCGACCTCCACCCGGTAGGTGCCCGGATCGAGGTTGGAAAAGACATAGTAGCCGCTCTCGTTGGTCTGGCCCGAGCGGCTGATGCCGGTGTTGATCTCGGTGATGACCACCTTGGCGCCAGGCACCACGGCTCCGGTGGCATCGGTGATAGTGCCGACCAAGCTGCCCTTGATGGCCTGTCCGTACAGGCTGACGCCGAAACCGCCAAACAGCAGCGCCAGCGCCAAGAGCACGGATACCCCAAAACATTGAGTTTTCTTCATCATCTACTCCTTCTGGACACCCAAAGCTCTTCAGGAGTCTATCACCGCCCGCGGGCGGCCGCAACTACTTCGGATAACCCGGAGCGGCCTTCACCTCGTTGATCTGTAGCACGTGCCGCTCGGTGTGGCCGGCAATTGAGACCAGCCACTGATAAGCGTCCAGGGCGCCGGCCCCCGAGCCGTCGAAGTGGCTGCGCAGCGCATCTTGGGTGGTCCGGACGTATTCCAGCGTGCGCTCCCGCCGTTGCCTAAAGTACGCGGCCAGTTTCGCCGGCGTCGCCCACCGTCCTTTGGGTTGCGACTCGGCGCCGGCCTGGGCCTTCTGGCTGCGATCCAGCCAGCCCTTCATCAGCTCGTCGTTCTTCACCTCGGACCTCCTCTCCGGGCTGGCCGGCCCCTTCAGCAGCTTCTGGACCCGCTCGAACATGAAATCCTCGCTCAGGGCCACGTGTTCGGCGCACTCGGCGATGGACCAGCGCTCCGGGGCGGGCTTGAACTTCCAGTGCGCGGTGGTCAGCCCGGCGAGGGCGTCCAGGAAGGTCCGGCGCGAGGCATGCAGTTGGCTGAGGGCGAAATCGCGGTCGTGCTGGCTCAACGGCTGGGCCTGGAGGGCGACCGCGAACCAGAACAAGATCACCATGGGGCGTTTCATCACATTTTAGTGTGCGGATTCCGCCCCGCCAGTGCAACCCAGGCAGCCTGGGGCTAATGCTCTGCCCGGCCCCTGTCGATATGTCCCTTGCGGGGCTTAACCGCCCGCACGGGCATGTCGGAACTCGTTGGGAGCCAAGCGGAGTTGCTGCGCTTCTCGGCGGCGGTTTCCGGCTGGAAACCGCCCAGCGAGGAGCACCGGCCGCCCGGCGAGCAGTCCAGTGTGATCTTGGTCGTTGAGCCCCAGGAACCGCATCGCCTCCTGCTGCGCGAGATGCTCGCGCAGCAGGCTTACCAACTGCTGGAAACCTCCCGCACGGCCGAGGCCGTGGAAGTGTTGCAGCGCACTCAGGTGGATCTCGTCATCCTCGACCTGGGGCTCCAGGGAACCAGCGGGCTGGATCTCTGCCGCCGCCTGAAAAGCGACCGCAGAACCTTCTTGATCCCCGTGGTGGTGACCGCCAGCGGCCCCGGCGTGGAGCCCCAGGTGGCGGCCTTTGCTGCCGGAGCGGACGAGTTCCTCACTTGGCCCCTGCATGTCGCGGTAGTCCGCACGCGCATTGCCGCGCTGCTGCGCCACAAAGCTGAGGTGGAGTCTCTCCAAGAGGTTGAAGCAGTCCTATATGTGCTGGCTCAGGCCGTCGAGCAGCGCGATGAGGCCATCAGCGGGCACTGCAACCGGCTGGCCGACATCTCGGCGGCCCTCGGCGGGGCGCTGGGCCTGTCGGGCCCGCAACTGTTGGCCTTGAACCGCGGAGCGTACCTCCACGACATCGGCAAGGTGGGCGTCCCGGATTCCATACTGTTCAAGCCGGGGCCGCTCAACCCCCGGGAATGGGAGATCATGCGCCAACACCCCATCAAAGGGGAAGAGCTTTGCCGGCCAATAAAGAGCCTGGCGCCGGTGTTGCCCATCATCCGGAGCCACCATGAGCGCTGGGACGGCTCCGGATACCCGGACGGCCTGGCCGGGGAGGACATCCCCTTGCTGGCGCGCATCCTCCAGGTGGCCGACATCTACGACGCTTTGACCTCACCCCGGCCCTACAAGCGTCCGTTACCCGCCCCGCACGCCCTGGAGATCCTGCTGGAGGAAACCCGGCGCGGCTGGCGCGATCCTCGCCTGGTGCGCCTGTTTCAAGAGGTCTGGAAGGCGACTGTGTGGCCCCCCGAGCAAGCCCCTGCGGCGGCGCGCATGCCCGTGCGCTCCGTGGGCGAGTCGCCCGAGGAACTCCCCGTCGCCGCACTCAAGTAGCCGAGTAGCCGGGGCGCACCGCTGGGGCGCCTCCGTCTGTGGTATCGTGCTTCCAACAAGGGGGCGTATGCCCACTCAGTTTGGCGTCGGGTTCAGCGAACAGGCGGATTCCAGGCAGGCGGGCGTTGAAGCCGCCGCGGCCGCGTTGGCGGAGGCGGGGCCAGGTCGCTGCGATCTGGCACTGTTGTTTTCTACTTCCAAACATGCCCCACGCCAGCTCCGCGACGGGGTACGTTCGGTAATCGGACCCGCCGCGCGGCTTATCGGCGGTTACTCCGCCGGTGCCATCACCCGCGAGAAGCTCGGTTACGAGGGCTTCCAGGTCATCGTCGGAGTGATGTCCTCGGATTCCATCCAGGTGGACATGTTTATCGAGGGCGGCCTCTCCGGCAACGAGCGGGAAGTCGGCCGCGCCCTGGCCAGGCAGATCCGGAGCAAGACTTACTCCGGCGAGCCGAACATCCTGCTGATGTACGACTCGGTCAGGGAGAGCGTTGCCAGCGGGGCGGCCCTGAATCTGGCTACGCCGCTGATTGCGGGGATGACCGACGTGCTGGAAACCTGGCCGCGCGCGGCGGGGGTGGGTATGATGGGCGACATGCAGTGGAATCCCACCTACCAGTGGTTTGACGACCGCATCGAGCAACATAGCGCCATGGCCCTGGTGCTTTCCGGCGGGGTGCGCCTGGACACCATCATCATGCATGGCTGCAAGCCCGGGAGCGCCTACCATACCATCACCCGGGCGGAGGGACCGGCGGTAGTGGAAATCGACGGCCGCCCGGCGCTGGAGGTGATCGCCGAACTGCTGGGTCCGGAGTACGACCGGAGCTGGGAGGAGTACCCCATCTTTGTCACCCTAGGCGTCAACAAGGGGGACAAGTTCGGCCCCTTCCGGGAAGAGGATTACGCCAACCGGCTCTGCATGGCGGTGGACCAGGAGCGCAAGGCCCTCATCATGTTTGAGGATGACCTCAAGACGGGCGACGAGGTCCAGCTCATGCGCCGCAGCATCGACTTCGAGTACATCGGCGCCCGTGCCGGGGACCTGCTCGCGCGGGTGGGCGATCGCCGCCCCCTCTTCGCGCTTTACATTGACTGCACGGGACGCGCGGGCACCTACTGCGGCACGGAGCGCGAGGAGGCCGAGGAGGTGCAGAAAGCCATCGGGACCCGCATGCCGCTGCTGGGCATGTACTCCGGCGTGGAGATCGCCAAGGTCGGCGGCTCGATGCAGGCCCTGGATTACACCGGCGTCCTGTGCGTGTTCAGCGAGTGAGGGAGACCACATGGCAACGCAGTTCGGAGTTGGATTCAGCGAGCAGGCGGATTCCAGGCAGGCGGGCGTTGAGGCCGCTGCCGCCGCCATGGCCGAGGCGGGCTCCGGCCGCTGCGACCTCGCGCTGTTGTTTTCCACGGGGAAACACGGTCCCCGTCAGCTCCGCGACGGG
>CAYVGN010000230.1:0-5577 GCA_964451215.1 uncultured Acidobacteriota bacterium | reverse complement strand
CTCCCGGCGCAGCCTCGCACTCCTGATCGTCAACCAGCCTTACCTGCACATTGCTCAGGGGTCTGCCCATAGAGCCCGGCTTTCGTATCCCCTGCCTGGGACTGACCGCCACAACTGGCGAAGTCTCCGTCAGACCATATCCTTCCAGCAGTGGAACGCTGAATCGCTGCTCGAAGCGTATCAGGACGTCAGCGGGAAGAGCAGCGGCGCCGCTGGGTCCCCGCCGTGGCCTCGGGGCGAAGGCTGGGCTGCTGGAGCCTGACTGAGCCCGAAGCAGGATCGGACGCCGCCGGAACGCGCACCACCGCTGTGCGGCAGGGCGATTGCTACCTGCTGAATGGCTCGAAGACGTTCACCACCAACGGGCACTATGCGGACGTCTGCATCGCCATGGCGGTGACCGACCGCTCCAGGGGCCACCACGGCATCTCCGCCTTCGTTATTGAGAAAGGGACGCCGGGCTTCCGCACGGGCAAGAAGGAAGACAAGCTGGGGCTGCGGGCCAGCGACACCTCCGAGGTCATCTTTCAGGACTGCCGGTTGCCCGCCGCCAACCTGCTGGGTCAGGAGGGAGAGGGGTTCGTGGACAGCCTGAAGATCCTGGACGGGGGGCGTATCTCAATCGCCGCTCTGGCCATCGGCATGGCGCAGGGCGCCTACGAATCGGCACTGAAGTACTCCAGGCAGCGGAAGCAGTTCGGGCGGCCCATCTCCGAGTTTCAGGCCATCCAGTGGAAGCTGGCGGACATGGCCACCGAGATTGACGCTGCCCGCCTGCTTAACTATCGCGCCGCCTGGATGGCCGATCGCGGCCTGCGGCATACCCTGGAATCGGCCATGGCCAAGCTCCACGCCAGCGAGATGGCGGTGCGGGTCGCCAACGAGGCGGTGCAGATCCACGGCGGCTACGGCTTCACCAAGGACTATCCGCCGGAGAAGTTCTACCGCGACGTAAAGCTTTGCACCATTGGCGAGGGCACCAGCGAGATCCAGCGGCTGGTCATCGCCCGGCAACTGCTGCGCGAGTAGCCCGGAGGGCTGTCCCAGGCGCAACCCGCCGCGGCGGGGAGCGCACAGCCACGCCCAGGGATTTGTCCGCTACCTGATGGCCGCGCCTCGGATTGACGCGTTTGGGCGTATCTGGAGGAAGGCAACTACTTGGTAATGAAGAGTCCGGCACAAACAGCAGTGGAGCTGATCCGCGGCGGCAACACCCGCGCCCTGGCCCGAGCCATCACTGCCATCGAGAACCGCGAGCCGGAAGGGGACCAGTTGCTGCGGCGTCTGTTCCCCCTTTCCGGGCGTGCGCTGCTGGTGGGCGTAACCGGCGCGCCCGGCGCCGGAAAAAGCACTCTGGTGGATCGCGCTGCCGCTGCCTGGCGCCGGCAGAACAAGACGGTGGGCATCATCGCCGTGGACCCCACCAGCCCTTTCACCGGCGGGGCCATCCTGGGGGACCGCATCCGGATGCAGAGCCACGCCGGCGACTCGGGGATCTACATCCGCAGCATGGCCACCCGCGGCGCCCTGGGCGGCCTGGCGCCGGCTACCTCTGACGTGGCCCTGGTGCTCGACGCGGCCGGCCGCGACATCGTGCTGGTCGAGACGGTGGGCGTCGGCCAGGATGAGGTGGAGATCGCCAAGCTGGCCGACGTGACCCTGCTGCTGCTGGTTCCGGGCATGGGCGACGACGTGCAGACCATCAAAGCGGGCATCATGGAGATTGCCGACATCTTCGTGATCAATAAGTCGGACCGCCCCGGCGCCGACCGCCTGGAGCAGGAGGTTCAGGCGATGCTCGCCATCTCGCCCCCTTCCGGCGGTTGGGAGCCGCCCATCGTAAGGACGGTGGCCACCGACGGCGCCGGCGTGGAGGAGTTGCTCGCCGCCGTCCAGCGCTGCGCCGATTACCTCAACACCAGCGGGCTGGGTGCCCAGAAGAAGGCGCGGGCCTGGCGCGAGCGGCTGCTCGCCCTGCTGCGCGAGCGGCTGCTGGAGCGCGTGCTGGGCCAGGTGCTGGGCGACGGCGCCCTGGAGGAGTACGCCGCCCGCATCGCCGCCCGCCAGCTCGACCCTTACTCAGTCGCCGACGAGGTGATCAGGAAGGCGGGCCTGTGAAGATCGTCGCCGTGGATCACATCGGAATTGCCGTCCGCTCGCTCGAGGAGGCGCTTCGCTTTTACCGGGACCACTTGCAGATGGAGAGCGGCGGCGTTGAAGAGGTTTCGGGGGAGAAGGTCCGCGTGGTTCTGCTCCGGGCCGGCAACAGCCGGATCGAGTTGCTGGAAGCGATTTCTGAAGATTCGCCCATAGCTCGCTTCCTGGCCCGGCGCGGCCCGGGGTTGCACCACATCTCTCTGAGGGTTGAGAACCTGGCCGAGGCGCTGGAAGGCCTGCGGGCGGCCGGGGTGCACCTGATCACCAGCGAACCCCGCCTCGGTGCTGGAGGGCATCTCTACGCCTTCATCCACCCGGACAGCACCAGCGGGGTACTACTCGAGCTGGTGGAAGAGGAACCCAAAGGAGTTTAGAGGCTTCAGGCTTGAGGAGCCGGTTGGTTCTCCCTCAAGCCTTACGAGAGGAAGCACATGGTGGAAGCGCGAGCGGAAATCGGCATTATCGGCGGCAGCGGGCTCTACTCCATGGAGGAGCTGAAAGACACCCGCGAGGTGGACATCCAGACGCCGTGGGGGAGCCCCTCGGACAACTACCTGATGGGCACGCTGGCCGGGCGGCGGGTCGCCTTCCTGGCCCGGCACGGGCGCGGGCACCGCCTGATGCCCAGCGAACTGAACTTCCGCGCCAACATCTGGGGCTTCAGGAAACTGGGCGTGGAACGGATCATCTCAATCGGCGCCGTCGGCTCGCTCAAGCAGGAGCACCGGCCGCTGGAGTTCATCATTCCCGACCAGTTTTACGACCATACCAAGACTCGCGTCTCCACATTCTTCGGCGAAGGACTGGCCGCGCACATCAGTTTCGCCGACCCGGTGTGTGCCGAGCTGGCCCAACTGGTTTCCGAGTCCTGCCGGGCGGCGGGTGTGGTCGCCAAGCTCGGCGGCACCTACATCTGCATCGAGGGCCCGGCCTTTTCCAGCAAGGCGGAATCGGAGCTGTACCGCTCCTGGGGCATGGACGTGATTGGCATGACCAACGCGACTGAGGCCAAGCTGGCGCGCGAGGCCGAACTTTGCTACGCCACCGTGGCCATGGTGACCGACTACGATTGCTGGCACCCCCACCACGATGCGGTCACCGTCGCCGAGATCATTGACAACCTGAACAAGAACGCGGCCAACGCCTGCCGCGTCCTGACGGAGGCGGTCAAGCGCATGCCGCGCCAGCGGACTTGCCAGTGTGGCTCGTCGCTGGCCCACGCCATCATCACCGACCGCTCCGGCATCCCGCTGGCCACTCGCCAGAAACTCGACCTGCTCATCGGCAAGTACCTTCCCTGAGCAGCTCTGAACGGGGAGGATGCGAAAGCACGGCTGCGCGGCCTTCCGATAGCCGACGCTTGCGCGAGCTTTCGATGATGGCCGGAACGTCTTTGATGGCGCTACGTCGTGGCCCATCGGTATCCTTCCGGCACGCGCACTGGCGACATCCTTCACTTGTCATTGCGGCGAGTCGTTGCCGCGAGTTACACTGCGCGTCTCACCCGACCTTGTTCCGCGGGGTTACTGCAATGCAGGCGGCGCGAAGCTGTGGACTCACCACCCTTTCACAGGCCGGAGTATGCCACCGGCCCAGTAGTGTCCTACCGCTCACAACGCAACCCGCCGGGCGGGCCGGCGGTGCAAAGCCCGCCCGCTTCTTCCTCTCTGTTCTAGCCGCCCTTCTGACGGTCCTCTCCACCGGCGCTTCTGCGCAGACGCCGCTTGCCTGCGGGCAGCTACTTAACGCTTCCATCGGTGTCCCGGGCGAAAGGGACTTCTACGCTTTTGGAGCGGTGGCCGGCGACAGAGTGCACATTATCGCGCTTCGTACCTCGGGCTCTCCTCTCAATTTGCAGCTATTCGCGCCGGACGGGAGCCGACTGCAGGCCACGGACAACTGGCTTGGCTCGGATTACATTGCCATTCAGCAACCGGTCACCACAGCAGGCATCTATACCGTCGCAGTTACCGCCAACTCGCCAACAGGGACGGGCAATTACAGCATCGTGTGGTATCGGCTGAATAACCCATGCGGGGGCGCCACCGCCCTAGCGTGCGGACAGTTGGTGTCCGGTTCCCTTAGCGCATCCTTAGAGATCGATTTTTATAGCCTCGTAGCAAGCGCCGGCGACCGGGTCAAGATCACCGCCCTTCGTACTTCGAGTTCTGCTCTCAATTTGCAGCTATTCGATGCGGACGGAAACCGACTGCAGGCTACGGACAACTGGCTTGGCTCAGATTACATTGCCATTGAGCAACCGTTCACCACTGCAGGCATCTATACCGTCGCAGTCACCGCCAACTCGCCAACAGGGACCGGCAATTATAGCGTGGTGTGGTATCGGCTCAATAACCCCTGTGGGGGTGCCACCGCCTTAGCGTGCGGACAGTCCGCGTCCGGCTCTCTTAGGGCACCCTTAGAGGTGGATTTTTACAGCTTCGCGGTGGATGCCGCCGACCGGGTCAAGATCACCGCCACGCGTGTATCGGGTTCTGCTCTCAATTTGCAGCTATTCGCCGCGGACGGGAGCCGCCTGCAGTATACGGACAACTGGCTTGGCTGGGATTCTATTGCTATTGAGTACACGTTCACCACGGCAGGTATCTATACCGTCGCAGTTACCGCCACCTCGCCAACAGGGACGGGCAACTACAGCGTGGGTTGGGAGTTCGCGGCGCGGCCCTGCCAGGTAACCACCTTCTCGTTTTCTGTCTCTCCAAGCAGCTTGAGCTTTTCCGCGCAGGCGGGTTCTCCTGCCGCAGCGCCCATGCAACTCGAACTGCGCAGCAATCTCCCCGGGTTACCGTGGCAGGCTGCCATCCGGACGACCAGTGGCGGAAACTGGTTGGCTATGTCCGTGACTTCTGGGCAAATGCCGGCGGCGATGCCACCAATCTGGCCGCGGGCAGCTACCAGGGCAGTATCGAGATTGCGGCGCCAGGGGCCACGCCGCCGGCTGCAACTGTTCCGGTTACTTTCGTGGTCACTTCCGCAGGGGCTGCGCGCCTCTCGGTGGACCCGCCGGCCTTGAGCTTCCAGGTGCTCTCCGGTGGGACGGCGCCGAGCCAGTCGCTGCGCATCGGCAACTCCGGTGGTGGCGCCATTACTTGGAGTGCTGCGGCAGCGACGGTAACAGGCAACTGGCTGGCGATCTCGCCGGCTTCGGGCACGGCCAGCACCGCCGCGCCGGCCACTTTGACGGTGAGCCTGAACACGGCGGGGTTGGCGGTGGGCTCTTACTCGGGCGCCATCATAGTAAGCAGCCCGCAGACCAACCAGACCGTTGCGGTGGCGGTGAGCCTGCTGGTTTCGGCGTCGGAGGGGGTGCTGCTGCTGAGCCAGAGCAGCCTGCTGTTCCGGGCAGTGGAGGGTGGCGGAGCAGAGCCGCCGCAAACCTTCGGGGTACTCAATACCGGG
>CAYVGN010000229.1:0-5621 GCA_964451215.1 uncultured Acidobacteriota bacterium | reverse complement strand
TTCGGCCTGGAGTACATCGCCGAGGACGGCAAGCCGCACCAGCCGCTGATGGTGCACCGCGCGCTGTACGGCTCGGTGGAACGCTTCTTTGGCGTGCTGCTGGAGCACTACGCGGGCGCCTTCCCGCTGTGGCTGGCCCCGGTCCAGGCCGTAGTGCTGCCCATCAGCGACAGGCACCTCGACTACGCCCGGCAGGTGACGGAGCGACTGAAAGGGGCGGGGCTGCGCCCCCTCCTCGACCAGCGCAACGAGAAGGTCGGTTTCAAGATCCGCGAGGCGCAGCTCCAGAAAGTCCCCTACATGCTGGTGGTCGGGGACCGCGAAGTCGCCAACGGCACCGTCAGCGTCCGCAACCGCCGCCACGGCGACCAGGGTTCCAAGGCCCTGGACCAGTTCCTGGAGGAGGCCCTGGACCTGCTCCGCCGCAAGGCACCCAGCGAATAAAGGCCGGATACGGAGCGCCGAATGCCAGTGGGCCACCACCCCGTTGCCTTCCGGGCCCGCAATTCCGCATTCCCAAAGGCGCTATGCTATACTTTTTTCGATTCGGTCTGAAGCCTGTTCGTACGGTTAAGGAGGAAGAGCTTTATCGCCGACCGGTTTGTGCGCGTGAATGAGCGGATCCGCGCCCGCGAAGTGCGCGTGATCTCGGAAGCCGGAAGCCAACTCGGCATCATGCCCCCGGGCGAGGCGTTAAAGATCGCGCGGGAGCAAGGCCTGGACGTCGTCGAGATTTCACCGACCGCCCAACCGCCCGTAGTCAAGATCATGGACTACGGGAAGTACCTCTACCAACTGAGCAAGCGGCAGCACGAGGCGCGGAAACGCCAGCACCAGGTGGTGATGAAGGAAGTGAAGTTCCGGCCCAACGTGGACGAGCACGACTATCAATTCAAGAAGAACCACGTGCTGCGCTTCCTGGAAGAGGGGGACAAGGTGAAGGCCACCATCCTGTTCCGGGGGCGGGAGATCACCCACGCGGAGATCGGTCGCCAGGTGCTGGATCGGCTGATCCAGGACACCGCCGACATCGGGCAGGTGGAGAACCGGGCGCGGATGGAGGGCAACACCCTCACCGTCATCCTCGCCCCGAAGAAACAGGCCCAGCAGCACTCCTCGTCGCAGCCTTCTCCGACGGCCAGGTAGCGGCGGGCCCGCCCTGCGGGGCCGGCCCCCGGGGAAGGCGCGTTTCTGCTTGCACGCCGCTGCCGGCCGTTTGGCCCAAGAGGGGAAGTTGCATCGAACCGGGAGGTCGTTCGTGCCCAAACTGAAAACGCATCGTGGCGCGGCCAAGCGCTTCAAGAAGACCGGGACAGGCAAGCTCGTCCGTCACCGCTCCTTTGCCCGCCACATCCTCACCTCCAAGTCCGCGCAGCGCAAGCGCCGGCTGGGCGGGGAGGTGACAGTGGAGGGCGGCGAAGCCAGGCGGCTCCGCCAGATGTTGCCGTAGGGGCGGGCTTTCGCTCGCCCGGCAGCGGCTTCTTGCCTTGCGAAACGGACCGCACGTTCCGTTCTCGCGGGCCTCGGGGCGCCTTCAGGCCGCCCCTGGAATCGCAATAAGGAGAAACCGTGCCCAGAGTCAAACGAGGGACCAAGCGGCGCCAGAGGCGGAAAAAGATCCTCGAGCGCGCTTCCGGCTATTTCCAGACCAAGTCCAAGCTGTTCCACGCCGCCAAGCAGGCCGTGGAGAAATCGCTGCGCTACGCCTATCGCGACCGCCGGCAGCGCAAGCGGCAGTTCCGCTCGCTGTGGATCGTGCGGGTGGGGGCCGCGGCCCGCGCCCACCAGCTCAGCTACAACCAGTTCATCCACGGCCTGAAGCTGGCGGAGAACGAGATTGACCGCAAGGTTCTGGCGGACCTGGCGGTCCATGACCCGGCTGCTTTCGCTGCCCTGGCCGAGCAGGCGCGCCAGGCGCTGGCACAGGCCCACCCCACGCAGGGGGCGCGCCGGGCGCAACTGTAGCGCAGGCATCTTGCCCAATGTCACTTGCTTTACGGGTCGGCAATACCCTGGGAGCGTCTCGCAGGGCGGGATCCCGCCTGCTCTGCTTCGGTGCCGCAGGGCGGGATGCAGGCCAGAGGCCTGCGCCCCCAGGCAAGCCGAAAGCTTAGGTAAGTGACATTGGGCATCTTGCCGGCCTGCCGCGGCCAACCGTGGGCCGCCAGGACGGTAGCGTGGCTTTTACCATGCAGGCTGAGGAGGAAGTCCGGCGCACGCTCCAGGAGCTGGGTGTCCGCGACGAACAGGGTGTGGCGCGGCTGTTCCAGAGCTTGCGCGAGCAACTGCAGCGCGAGCTCGAGGAACTGCCGGGCGCCGACGGCGCCGAGCTGTTCCGGGTGCGTTGGCTGGGCCGCCGGCAGGGCATTCTGACTGCCGCCAACGACAACTGGCTGAAGCCGGCGCCGGCGGCGCTGAAACGCCCGGTGGGGCGGCTGCTGAACGAGCTGAAGCAGTACGCCGAGCAGGCGCTGGAGGCGCGCCGGCAGGAGCTGGCCACGGCGTCGCAGACCGTGCGGCTGGCGGCCGAGCGCCTCGACGTCACCCTGCCCGGCCTCCGGCGCCCCCTCGGCGGCCGCCATCCCGTCCAGATCGTCCTGGAAGAGATAGAGGAGATTTTCTTCTCCATGGGCTACTCGGTCGAACTGGGGCCGGAGATTGAGACCGACTACTACAACTTCGAGGCGCTAAACATGCCCCCGGGCCATCCGGCCCGCGACGTCTGGGACACGCTATACCTGGCCGACGGCTACCTGCTGCGCACGCACACTTCGCCGGTGCAAATCCGCACCATGGAGAAGCAGCAGCCCCCGCTGCGGGTGATCGTCCCCGGCAAGGTCTACCGCCACGACAACCCCGATGCCACCCACTCGTTCATGTTCCACCAAGTGGAAGGCTTCGCGGTGGACACCAACATCACCTTCTGCGACCTGAAAGGCACGCTCGACCACTTCCTCAAGCGGTTCTTTGGCGAAGCGGTGCGGACGCGCTTCCGCCCCAGCTTCTTCCCCTTCACCGAGCCGAGCGCGGAGGTGGATGTCTCCTGCATATTTTGCGACGGGGTCGGCTGCCGCAAGTGCAAGCAGTCGGGCTGGATCGAGGTGCTGGGCTGCGGCATGATTGATCCGGTGCTCTACGGCTTCGTCCACTACGATGCCGCCAGGTACTCGGGGTTTGCCTTCGGGATGGGCGTGGACCGCCTGGCCATGCTGCGCTACGGCATCGAAGACATTCAACTGCTGTTCCGGGGCGATTTGCGCTTCCTTCAGCAGTTCCAATGATTAGTCCAAAGTCCAAAGTCTAAAGTCCAAAGTCGCGATGCTGCGAGTTCTGGTTTTGGACCTTGGACCTTGGACTTTGGACCTTGGACGTTGGACTAGGTTTATATGCGTTTCGTTTCCGGCTGGATTCGCGAGTTCGTAGACATTCCCGCCGATGAGCGGAAGCTGGCCGACGACCTGACCATGGCCGGCATCGCCATTGATTCGGTCGGGGTGGCGGAGAACGGCGAGACCGTGCTGGAGGCGGATGTCACCACCAATCGCCCCGACGCCCTGAACCACTACGGGGTGGCGCGCGAGGCCTCGGTGATCTACGACCGGGACCTCGAACCGTATGTGGCCCGGGTGCAGGAAAGCCAGCGGCCGGCCGGCGAGGTGGCTTCCGTGGAGATCGCCGACGCCGACTTGTGCGGCCGTTACTCGGCGCGGGTGATCCTGGGGTTGCAGGTGGGGCCCTCGCCGCAGTGGATGGTGCGGCGCCTGGAGGCGGCCGGGGCGCGGTCCATCAACAACGTCGCTGACGTCACCAACTACCTGCTGCTGGAGTTGGGACACCCGCTGCACGCCTTCGACCTGGACACGCTGGCCGGCTGCCGGATCGTGGTGCGGCGCGCCCGCTCCGGCGAGAGCCTGGTGACGTTGGACGGGGTGAAGCGCGAGTTCCACCGGGAGAACCTGGTCATCGCCGACGACGCCCGCCCGGTGGCCATCGCCGGGGTGATGGGCGGGCTGGAAACCGGCATCCACGATTTCACCACCAACGTGCTGCTGGAGAGCGCCTGGTTCCAACCGTTGTCCGTCCGCAGAACGGCGCGGCAGTTCGGCCTGCACAGCGAGGCCAGCCACCGCTTCGAGCGCGGCGCCGACCTCCAGGTCACCGCGCTGGCCGCCGACCGGGCGGCCGAACTGATCCGCCAGGTGGCTGGCGGCCAGGTCCTGCGTGGCTCGCTCGACGTTTTCCCCGCCGAGCGCAAGCGCCTCCCGGTGATCCTGCGCGCCGGTGAGATCCAGCGCATCCTGGGCGAGGCGATCCCTGCCGGGCTGGTGGAGCGCATTCTCCGCCGGCTCGGCTTTCGCGTGGCGGCTGACGGTGCCGGCCAGTGGATGGTGGAACCGCCGAGCTTCCGCCTGGATGTGGAGCGCGAGATTGACGTGATCGAGGAGGTCGCGCGCCACTACGGTTACCAGCGTTTCCCGAACCGGCTGCCCACCTGGGCCGGCGTGGCGTGCCGCGCCCCGCACTGGGCCCAAGAGCGGGCCCTGCGTGAAGGAGCGCGGGCCCTGGGCTACAGCGAGACGATCTCCTACACCCTGGTGGCGCCGCGTGTAACGGCGGCCTTCTCCCTCTATGAGCCGGTGCGGGTGGCCAACCCGCTCAGCGAGGAGGCCAGCGTGCTTCGCTCCTCGCTCCTCCCCAGCCTCCTCAATGCCGTGGAATGGAACCTGAATCGGGGTGCCCGCTCCGTCCGGCTCTTCGAGTTGGGCAAAGCTTACAGGGAGGAAGGCCGGGACTACCAGGAGTTGCCGGTGCTGGGCCTGGCCGTTTCTGGGCCGGCAGCGCCCCTTTCGCTCCACGCCCCCGCCCGCGAGTTCGGCTTCTTTGACCTGAAGGGCGACCTGGAGCAACTGCTGGAGTTGTTCGAGTATCGGCGCCTGTACTTTGATTCCGATCCCGGCGTTGACTATTATCATCCGGGGCGAGCGGCGCGAGCGGCCATGGACGGCCAGACGGTGGCGCGTTGCGGCGAGATTCACCCGCGGATTGCTGCCGAGCGCAAGTTCCGGCAGCCGGTCCTGGTAGCCGAACTCTTCCTGGACCGGCTCTGCCGGCAGGGTTTGCGGCGCCCCGCTTACCAGCCGCCCCCGCGGGTGCCCGCCGTGGACCGCGATTTGTCGCTGCTGGTGCCCGAGGGCGTCACCTTCGAGGCGGTGCTGCAGTCGGCGCGCCGGCTGGAGATTGCCGAGCTGGTGGATGCGCAGCCGGTGGAGATTTTCCGCGGCGGCCCGGTGCCGGAGGGTAGTTACAGCCTGCTGCTGCGCCTGGTCTTTCAGCGTGTGGGGCAGACGCTGGCGGATGCTGAGGTGAACGAGTGGAGCCGCGCCGTTGCGGACGCTCTGGAAAAGGATCTGGGCGCCACCCTCCGCGCCTAGTTCCCGGGCGTCCAAAGTCTAAGGCCCAAAGTCCAAAGCCAACCAGCTTGGATTTTAGACTTTGGACCTTGGACTCCGGACCTTGGACCTCGGACTTGGGACTTAGAAAATGACCGAACCCGCCCCCGCTTCCGACACCCAAACCCTCGATCAGTTGCAGTCGCTCGAGGAGCGCATTTCCAGCGTGGT
>CAYVGN010000228.1:0-5636 GCA_964451215.1 uncultured Acidobacteriota bacterium | reverse complement strand
CCATCCCCCTCCACCGTGACGATGATGGCGGCGGCAGGCTGGTGCGGCTGGAGGGCTGGCGCTTCTGGCAGAGCGACCGGGTTGAAGGCGAGCGCTTTCAGCTCACCACGCGCATCGGCCAGATGGAAGACCAGCTCCACCCCAACCCGGTGTTTCCCGGCCGCGTGGAACGCCTGATTCCCGCCGCCATCATCGTCACGGTGGAGGGGGATGGCGCCGAGGTAGCCGTCGAGACCGCCGCCGGTAAGTTCGCCTTCCGCGACAACGACTTAGCCTACGGACGGCCCGCCGAGTTCCTGAATGGCCGCGTGCGGGTGGAACGCATTCCGGCCTCTGAGCGCCTGAGTGGCCCGGACACCTGGGACGACTACCCGGCCATCACGGTGACCAGGAGCAGGGAGACGTGGGTGAGTTGGATTGGCTACCGCGACGGGGCAGACCGCGTCGCGGTGCGCCGCCAGACGCTCGGGCAGTGGCTGCCGGCCGAGTCCTGGCAGGAGCCCTCCGGCGCCGCCGCCGACTACTTCCGCACCGCCGTCGCCGAAGACGCCGCCGGGCGCGTGTGGGTGGTGTGGGCGGCGAAGGTTGAGGGCGCCTGGCACCTCTACGGCCGCTCCTTCGCCAACGGGAACTGGTCGGCCACCGAGCAGCTTACTTCTGGGGCGGGCCCCAACCTGTTCCACAAGCTGCTGCGCGCCCCGGACGGCCGCCTCTACTTGGCCTGGCAGGGGTTCCGCAACGGTGTCTCCTCCATCCTGCTCAAGCGCTTCGACGGAAAACGCTGGTCGGCAGAAACCGCGCTGAGCCAGGGCGCCGGCAGCAGTTGGGAGCCGAGCCTGGCTGCCGACTCCAAGGGCCGGCTGTGGGTAGCCTGGGACGGCTACGGCGCCGGCAACTACGACATCTACGTCCGGCCGGTGGTGGCGGGCGTCCCCGGGCGGCTGGAGCGCGTCACCCGCTCCCCCAACTTCGAAGCGCACGCCGACGTCGCCTGTGATGCCCAGGACCGCCCCTGGATCGCCTTTGACGAAGGCGGCGCCAATTGGGGTAAGGACTGGAGCCACGACGTGCCGCGCGGTGGCCTGCTCTACTCCTGGCGCAAGCTGCGGGTGGCGTATCGGGAGCAGGGGGCGTGGCGCCAGCCGCAGGCCGACATCACTGAAGCCATCCCCGCCGACATCCGCCGCTACAACGAGCTGCCGCAGATCGCCTTCCAGGGCGGGCGGCTCTGGCTGGTCTTCCGCAACCGCACCGACACCGGCACCACCCGGCCCGAT
The DNA here is from genome assembly GCA_964451215.1 of uncultured Acidobacteriota bacterium. Taxonomy (GTDB): domain Bacteria; phylum Acidobacteriota; class Terriglobia; order JAJPHL01; family JAPKYU01; genus CAYVGN01. The sequence continues at coordinate 4,359 of CAYVGN010000228.1, read as the reverse complement.
AACTTTGCCGGCCAGGGCCGCTGGCACTTCTACGCCACCTGCCTGCTGGGGGACCGCTGGCTGCCGGCCATCTTTCTCCCCGACAGCGTAGGCCGCAACTACATGCGGGCTGCGGTAGCGGCGGCGCCCGGGGCGCGCGGCGGCCTGCTGGTGGCCTGGCCCACCGACACCCGCCCCTTCCGCGTCCCCACGCCGCTTTACACCGGCCCGCGCTACCAGCGCGAGCTGTTCCTGTCGCGCCTGGAGTTGCCCGCCTCGCTGGAGGTTGGGGCCTCGATTCCCTGGCGCGAGCTGTCGCAGCCGCCGGCTGAAGCCACCCCGCTCGAGACCGCCGGTCCCACGCCCGTGCACCCGGCGGAGAACTCCCAGGTCGCCGCCATCCGCCAGTACCGCATCCGCTCCGCCGGCAGGACCTACCGCATCCTGCGCGGTGACATGCACCGCCACACCGAGCTTTCCCCGGACGGGGCCGGCGACGGCTCCCTGTTCGACCTCTACCGCTACGCCCTGGACGCCGCGCGGCTGGAATACGTGCTGGTGGCCGACCACCAGATGGGCAACAACGACGAGTACAACTGGTGGATCACCCAGAAATCCAATGACATGTTCTACGTGGAGGGCCTGTTCCTGCCGCTCTACGGCTACGAGCGCAGCGTGCCCTACCCCAACGGGCACCGTAACCTGGTGTTTCCCAGACGCGGCGTGCGCACGCTTCCCATCTCGCCGGAAGAAAACAAGGCCGTGGTAAACAGCGGCCAGATCCTCTACCCGCACCTCCGCCAGCACGGCGCCATTGCCATGGAGCATTCGCTGGCCACCAGCCAGGGAACCGACTGGCGCGACAACGACCCGGAACTGGAGCCGCTGGCCGAACTCTACCAGGGCTACCACTCCTCGTACGAATACGAGGGCGCGCCCAGGACGGAGTCGGATGCCACCGGGCACGTGCACGGCAGCTACGAGCCGGCCGGCTTCTTCTGGAACGCGCTGGCCAAGGGCTACAAGCTGGGCGTGCAGGCCAGCTCCGACCACATCTCCACGCACCTCTCCTACGCCTGCATCCTGGCCGAAGAGGTGTCGCGGCAGGGGCTGGTGGAGGCGATGAAGAAGCGGCATGCCTACGCCGCCACCGACAACATCATCCTCGACTACCGCATGGTGGATTCCGCCGGCCGGGAGTACATTCAGGGCGACGTCTTCTCCGTCTCCGGCGCGCCGCCGCGCATCATGGTCAAGATTGCGGGAACCGGGCCGATCCAGAAGGTGGACCTGGTGAAGAACAACCGCTTCATCCTCACCCGCTCGCCGGGCCAGCCCACCTTCGACCTCACCTACCAGGATCAGGAGCTTCAACCGGGCGAGAGCTACTACTACGTGCGCGCCATCCAGCAGGACGGCCAGATGGCCTGGAGTTCACCTATCTGGGTGCGCTACGGGAAGTAGCGACCCGGCGGTGCCCGATCCGCACAAGAAGTTCTCCCTTCCCCCCAAGGGACATTGATTCTATGCTCCGCCTTCGGGAGAGCGCGATGAGCAAGCGACAGTGTGGTCTCGTTCTGGCCTGCCTCCTTCTCAGTTACGGCCCGCTGGCCTCCGGCCAGAACCCGGTGCCCAAGATCGGCGTGCTGTCGCCTTCCGGCGCCGAGGCCGCCGGCGTCGGCCTTACGCTGACCGTCCATGGCGAGAACTTTGTTTCCAGCTCCATTGTGCGCTGGGGCGGCACGGACAAGACAACGACTTTCGTCAGCAACATCCAGTTGCGGGCGACGATCGAGACCGCCGACATCGCTTACCCGGGAGACGTCCCCGTGCAGGTGTTCAACCCCGCGCCCGGTGGCGGCCTGTCCAACGTCGTCTACTTCAACCTGAGCGTGCCGCGCCCCGTGGTCACTTCGTTGCTGCCCCCGAGCACGCTGGCCGGCTCGGCGGGCTTCACGCTCACGGTCAACGGTTCCGGGTTCATCCCGGGGTCCATCGTGCGCTGGAACGCGTGGGGAGACCGGCCTACTACCTTCGTGAGCCGGTCGCAGTTGCAGGCCGTCATTTCGGCCGGCGATGTGGCCACACCGGGGACGGCCAGCATCATCGTGTGCAACTGGGAATGCGCCTGGAACTGGAAGCTAGAGTCGGTTCCCGTGCCGTTTAACATCAACAGCCCGCTGCCGGTGATCGCGTCGCTGTCGCCCTCGGTGGCGGCGGCCGGAGGTGCCGCGTTCACGCTAACGGTGAGGGGCGGCGGCTTCATGCCCAATTCCAAGGTCTACTGGAACGGCAGCGAACGCCCGACCAGCTACGTCAGCTCCACCACGCTGGTCGCTTCCATTTCTGCCAGCGACCTGGCCGCGCCGGGAATGGCCTGGGTGACCGTGTTGACTCCGCCGCCCGGCGGCGGCACATCCAACCTGATGGCTTTCGTGGTAGGGACCTCGCGAACGGCGATTGACGCTTCACCGGACTTCCTGAGCTTCAGCGCCCTGGAGGGCGGCGCCAACCCTCCCAGCCAGACCTTGGCGATCAGCAACCTGGCCAGCGGTTCGCTGAGCTGGACGGCGGAGGTGCGCAGCAGCGGCGGCGGCAACTGGCTGCGGCTTTCGGCCTCTTCCGGAACCGCCTCCGACACCGCCCCGTCCCTCCTGACCGTCTCCGTGGATTCCACGGGGTTGAAAGCGGGGGTGTACACGGGCCTGATCGTGGTGCGGGAACCATCGGGCACCAGCGAGACGGTGGCCGTCACCGTGGTGGTTTCGCGCGCCGTCCCGATCCTGCAGCCCAGCCAGAGCGGCTTCCTGTTCCAGGGCGTGGAAGGCAGCCCCAATATCGCGCCCCAGGGCTTCCAGGTGCTGAATGCGGGCCAGGGCGCGATGAGCTGGCAGGCGCGGGCCACCACCGCCGACGGGCGCAACTGGTTGACTGTGACCCCGGTGAGCGGCGTGAGCCAGGCCGGAACCCTGCCGGCAACCGTCACGGTCCGCGTGGATCCCGCGCAACTGAAGGCGGGCGTCTACGTGGGTCTGCTGACCTTCGAGGCTGCGGGCGCCCCCAACTCACCCCACGTGGGCGTGGTGCTGGTGAATGTCCTCCCGGCGGGGAGCGACCCGCTGGGACTGGTGCAACCAGCCGGCCTGATCTTCATCGGCACCGCCGGGGCAGCCTCGCCCTCCTACCAGGAACTGACCCTGAGCGCCAGCGGGGGCAAAGCCGTTCCGTTCACCGCTTCGGCAAAGACCGCGAGCGGCGGCAACTGGCTGGCGGTGAGTCCGGCCTCCGGCAGCCTGACCGACGCGGCCCAACTACGGGTGCAGGTCAGCACCGCCGGCGTGAGCGCGGGCGTCTATACCGGCACCGTGACCGTGGGGTGGGGCACGGCCAAGACCCAGGAGGTCGCCGTGGCGCTGGTGCTCACCGCCAGCCCGGTGAGCGGCAGTGCTTTGTGGCCCGCGGCACTGGCGCCGCCGCAGGCAGCCTGCACGCCCGGCAAGCTGGCCTTGGTGGAGACGCTGCTGCCCGGCAACTTCGCCCTGGCGGTGGGTTGGCCGGCGGCGCTGAGCGTGCGCGTGGTGGATGACTGTGGGCAGCCGACCACCACGGCCACGGTCACCGCCTCTTTCACCAGCGGCGACCCGGCCCTCACTCTCTCCAGCCTGAAGGATGGGCGCTACGTGGGCACCTGGGTGCCGGCGCGGGAGGCTCAGGCAATGAGCGTAACGTTGCGGGCGCTGGTGCCCGGCTTGCCGGAGGCCAGGCTCCAGGTTCAAGGTGCGGTTTCCGCCGCCTCCACCGCCCTGCCGCAGGCTTACCGGAACGGCATGGTGCACGCCGCCAGCTTTGCGCGCTTCGCGCCGCTGGCCCCTGGCAGCGTCTTCTCACTGTTTGGACGGAATCTGGCCACCAGGCAGGCAGCCGCATCGGGCCTGCCGCTCCCCAAGGAGCTGGGAGACGTCCGGGTCAGCCTGGGCGGCGTCCAGGTGCCGTTGTTCTACGCCGACGGCGGGCAGGTGAACGGGCAGGTGCCGGCGGAGCTGTTGCCGGGCGCCACCGCCTCGCTGGTGGTGACGGCGCGCGGCGTGGCCGCCGCCCCTTACGAAGTGACGCTGGCCGAGGTGCAGCCCGGCATCTTCACCGTGGATCAAAGCGGCAGCGGGCCGGGCGCCATCCTGGACAAGGACGGCAGGCTGGTCAGTGCCGCCAACCCGGCAGCAGCCAACGACATCATCCAGGTGTTCTCGACGGGCCTGGGCCCCACCACGCCGCCGGTGGCTTCCGGAACGGCGGCGCCGTCGGACCCGCTGGCAACCGTCAATAACCCGGTAACGGCAACCATCGGCGAGCTGCCCGCCGTGGTGCACTTTGCGGGGCTGG
>CAYVGN010000227.1:0-5692 GCA_964451215.1 uncultured Acidobacteriota bacterium | reverse complement strand
GTCCTGGCGCTGTTCCGCTATGTGTCGCTGGGCTCGATTGTCGCCTCGGCCGCCTTCCCCGTTTTGCTGGTAGTGGTGGAGTCGCCCAGCGCGCCGGTGGTGGCCGGGGCGTTCGCCGGAGCCGCCCTGATCATTGCTCGACACTCCTCCAATATCCAGCGCCTGCTGGCCGGCACCGAGAACCGGCTGCAAGTCCGAAGAACAACCCCACCGCCGTGAGGACGCGCACGCGCGCCCTTGTTCGAGTTTGCCCCTGGCACTCGCGGTTCGCATTTCCTCTTGCGGGAACAACCGAAGTGCGAAACCGCCACGGCGGGGGAGCGCAGAGCCGGCGAGCCTTCCGCCCGCCCGGGGCCCTGACTCGAATGCCTGTCTACGCTGTTGATGGGCAGGCAGCAATGTCGGTCCCTACCTGCGGTATCATTCGACCCTGCTATGAACAAGCTGGCCATCATCGGCGCGGGCGGGTGGGGCACGGCGCTGTCCATCGTGCTCTGCCGCGACGCGCGCCTCATCTCGCTGTGGGCTTACGAGCCTGACCTTTGCCAGCGGCTACGGGAGACCCGCGAGAACGACCTGTTTCTCCCGGGCTTCCGCCTCCCACCCAACGTTTCTCCCACCAACGATCTGGCCCAGGCGGTGGAGGGCGCTGACACGGTCCTGACCGTCATGCCCTCGCACCATTGCCGCGCGCTGTACCGGCAGATGGTGCCCTTTCTCCGGCCGGAGATGCGGCTGGTGAGCGCGACCAAAGGGCTGGAGAACCAGACGCTGCTGCGCATGAGCCGGGTGATCGCCGAGGTGGTTGGGGAACGGTTTCGGCCGGCGCTCGCCGCCCTCTCCGGACCCACGTTTGCCCGCGAGGTCGCCGCCGGGCAGCCGGCCGCGGTGGTGATCGCCTCGGAAGATGCGGAGCTGGCGCGCTCGCTTCAGCGGGAGTTTTCCGGGCCCACCTTCCGCCTGTACACCAACCCGGATGTAGCGGGGGTGGAGTACGGCGCTTCGCTGAAGAATGTGATCGCCATCGGGGCGGGCGTGTGCGACGGTCTGGGGCTGGGATCCAATTCGCTGGCCGCCCTGATCACCCGCGGGCTGGCCGAAATCACCCGTCTGGCCTGCGCGCTGGGGGCGCGCCGCGAAACCCTGTTCGGCCTGGCGGGCATGGGCGACCTGGTGCTCACCTGCACCGGCGCTCTCAGCCGCAACCGCGGCCTCGGGGTGGAGCTGGCACGCGGGCGCCCGCTTAAGGACATTATCTCCTCCATGCGTATGGTGGCCGAAGGCGTCAACACCACCGTGGCCGCCGTCGAGCTGGCGCGGCGCGCCGGCGTAGAGATGCCCATCACCGAGCAGATGCACGCCATGCTCTTCGAGGGCCGCCCTCCTCGGGAAGCCATCCGCGAACTCATGGAGCGCACCCTGAAAACCGAGTGAACCCGCAGGGGTTTGAAACCCGCCCCCGCCGCGTTGCGCGTCAGCGGAAGTCGTGAGAGGCGGGGGCTTCGATGGCGCGGAGCAGCGCCTGGACCCGCCTGGCCTTCACCGACACCACGCCGTCCTGGTTCTGGAGTGCCCCGTCAATAAGCAGGAACGGTTCCGTGGTCAGTTCCAGGCGGTTCCGCTCAAACAGGTCGGGGTCTACGATGAGGTTGGCGATGCCGGTTTCGTCTTCCAGGCTCAGGAAGAGGAAGCCCTTGGCGGTTCCGGGGCGCTGGCGGGCGATGACGCAGCCAGCAACGCGCACCGGCCGGCCGTTGGGAAGGTGGCGGAGGTCACCAGCGCGCAGCACGGCGATGCGGTTCAGTTCGGCCCGGCGGTGCCACATCGGATGCGGGCCGAGGGTCAACCCGGTGCCGCGGAAGTCGGCGCTGGTGCGCTCTTCCGGCTGCATCGGCGCCAGCGGGCAGGAAGCGTCGGGCTCCGGCAGGTCCTCCAGCAGGGGCCCGGCGGGCTGCGCCGCGCGTTCCGCCTGCCACAGCGCGCCGCGGCGGTGTCGGCGCTGCCGCCCAGTCCAGAGTCCAAAGTCTAAAGTCCCAAGTCGGGACTCCTCCGGGGCGCCTTGGACTTTGGCGTTTGAACCTTGGACTTTGCCGATAAAATTCAGCGCGCCCACTTGGGCCAGCCGCCGCATCTCGTCTTTGCGCAATTCCGGGACGCGGCGCGCCAGGTTGGCGATCGAGCAAAACGGCGTGCGTTGCCGCTCGCGGACGATGGCGCGACCCGCCTCCTCCCGCAGCCCCCTGACGTAGCGCAGTCCCAGCCGCACGCATTTTTCACCTTTCGGCCCGTCTTCCACCGCGCACAGCCAGCCGGAGCAGGCCACGTCAATGGGCCGGACCTTCAGCCCGTGGCGCTGCGCGTCCTTGAGGATGGTGGACGGGTGGTAGAAGCCCATGGGCTGGTTGTTGAGCAGCGCGGCGGTGAAGGCGGCCAGTTAATGGCACTTGAGGTAGGCGCTGGCGTAGCTGAGTAGGGCGAAGCTGGCGGCGTGCGACTCGGGGAAGCCGTACAGCGCGAACGAGGTAATGGAGTGGACGATGGCATCCTGCGCCTTGCCGGTGATGCCGTTGCGCTCCATGCCCCGGCGCAGCTTCACTTCCACCTCCGGCATGCGCGCCTCGGCGCGCTTGAAGCCGAAGGCGCGCCGCAACTCTTCGGCCTCGCCGCCGCTGAAGCCTGCCGCGATCATGGCCATGCGCAGCAACTGCTCCTGGAACAGCGGCACGCCCAGCGTGCGCTTCAGCACCGGCTCCAGCGACGGGTGCATGTAGTCGGGCGGCTCCTTGCCCTGGTGGCGCCGGATGTAGGGGTGGACCATATTGCCGACGATGGGGCCGGGGCGGATGATGGCCACCTGCACCACGAGGTCATAAAACGTGCGAGGGCGGAGGCGCGGCAGGGTGGCCATCTGCGCCCGGCTCTCCACCTGGAACATCCCCACCGTGTCGGCCTTCTCCAGCGCCTCGTAGACGGCGGGGTCGTTCGGCGGCAGGTGTGCCAGGTCCACTTCTTCGCCGTAGTGCTGGCGGATCAGATCGAGCGAGTCTTCTAGCACTGCCATCATCCCCAGGCCCAGCAGATCTACCTTGATGATGCCCATGTGGGCGCAGTCGTCCTTGTCCCACTGCACCACCACGCGGCCGGGCATGGCGGCGGGCTCCAGCGGCACCACCGAGTCAAGCTGCCCGGCGCAGATCACCATGCCGCCGGAGTGCTGGCCGAGGTGGCGGGGCAGGTCCTGGACGCCCTGGTACAGCTCCAAGAACTTTCGCACGCGGGAGTTCTCCAGGTCCAGGCCGGCTTGGCTGAAGGGGCGCTCGGCGGTGTCGTGGGGATTCTCCCACTCGAAGGCGGCTACCAGGCCGGCCAAGCGGCCGAGCGTGGCTTCGTCGAAGCCCAGCACCTTGCCCATTTCCCGGATGGCGGAGCGGCCGCGGTAGGTGATGACGTTGGCGGTCATGGCGGCGCCGCGCTGGCCGTAGCGCTGGTAGACATACTGGATGACGCGCTCGCGCTGCTCGCCGCTGGGCAGGTCCAGGTCGATGTCCGGCCACTCGCCGCGCTCCTCCGACAGGAAGCGCTCGAACAGCAGGTCCATGCCCACCGGGTCCACGGCGGTGATCCCCAGCGAGTAACAGACGGCGCTGTTGGCCGCCGAGCCCCGCCCCTGCGCCAGGATGCCGTTCTGGCGGCAGAACTGCACGATGTCCCAGACGATCAGGAAGTAGCCGGCCAGGTTCAGCTTCTCGATGATGGCCAGCTCATGCTCGATCTGGCGGCGGGCGCGCCCGTGGTAGGGGCGGTAGCGCTGGCGTGCGCCCTCCGCGGCGCGCTTCCGCAGGAACGACATCATGGTCTCGCCTGGCGGCACCGGGTATTTCGGGAATTCGTAGCCCAGGTCGGCCAGCGTGAATTCGAGGCGGGAAGAGAGTTCGGCGGCGGTGGCCAGGGCCTCGGGCAGGTCGGCGAACAGGCGCTCCATCCACGCGCCCGGCTTCAGGTGCCGCTCGGAATTGCCGGCCAGCCGCCGCCCGGCGGTCTCCAGGCGGAGGTGGTGGCGGACGCAGGTGAGCGCGTCCAGGAGCTCGCGCTGGCGGGGCCGGGCGTAGCGGACGCCGTTGGTGGCCACCAGCGGCAGCTCCAGCCGCCGCGCGATCTCCGCCACCGCCTGGTTGCGCGCTTCCTCTTCCCGGTCCAGGTGGCGCTGCAGTTCGGCGTAGACGTTGCCCTTGCCGAAGGTTGCGGCCAGCCGTTGGGCGGCGCGGCGGCCCGCGGCCAGGCCACCCGCGCTAAGCGCGCTGGCCAGCGGGCCCTCCTCCCCGCCGGTCAGGCACACCAGCCCTTCGGCATGCTCGGCCACCTCCTCGGGCGCGACAGCCCCCTCGCTCTTTTTCGCGCGCATCTTCAGCCGTGTGATCAGGCGGCAAAGGTTCTGGTAGCCGGTGCGGTTCAACACCAGCAGCGGCCAGCGGCTGCCCTGGGACCCAGGCCGCGGGCCTGGCTGGCTGTCAGCCAGGCCTCCACGGCCCGCTTCCTCGGTCACGGTGACTTCCGCGCCGATGTGCGCGCGGAGGCCCACCTTCTTCGCCGCCAGGTGGAAACGGGGAGCGCCGTAGACGCCGTCGCGGTCGAGCAGCGCCATCGCCGGCATGTCCAGTTCCGCGCTCCGTGCCGCCAACTCCTCGGGCAGGGAAGCGCCCTCGAGGAAGCTGAAGGCCGACCGGGCATGTAATTCTACGTACATGACAGTTATGAATTATGAATTATGAGTTATGAATGAATACCAGTCTTGGCCAAATTTAATTCTTAATTCATAATTCATAACTCGACATCAGTCGTACCTCCCCTCGATGAACCAGCCGCCGTTTTCCAGGTTGTGGTAGAGGCGGTAGAGTGCGCCGTCGCTGAGGGCCACGTCCCAGTCGTCGCGCGCCCAGGCGCCCGTGGTCCACCAATCGCCGGAACGGCGCCAGGGCCCGGCCAGCGCGGTCACCTTGCCCCGGATGCTGCGGGCCTGAACCCTGGCCGGCCACCCGCGGGACGCCTGCACCATGGCCTTCCGCGGGGGCCGGAAGATGCGGAATGCCAGCCGCTGGGTGCTGGCTCGATGGGCAGGGGCGGGTCTTAGACCCGGCCCTACGCCCGCCCCTGCAATTCGCGGGCGAAACTTATAGATGCGGAAAGCGTCGGGGCGGTGGGTGTCCAGTAGTTCGGCCGCACCCACTTTGTTCTCACCAACCAGCGCCGCGATGTGCGCCAGTGTCAGCTCCAGCTTCTCCGGCTCGGGCGCCGGCGGCAGGAACAAGCCGTTCTGGATGACACGCGGCTCGATCGCCTCGGCCCCCAGCGTCACGGCCAGCACGGCGGCCGGCGGCGGGTGGGCCTCCAGGTCCAGTTCCAGCAGCCGCAGGCAGGCCTTGTGGTCGCGCAGGGGGAAGGGGAGGCTCAGCGTCCGCTCCTGCTCGGCCTGGTCTTCCAGCTTCAGGCGCAGCCGCAGTTCGTTGGCGGCCAGTGCCCGCTCTTGCAGGCCGGCGCAGAGCCGGCGGAGCAGGCGCGACAGGAGGAACAAGAGCGGCTCCCGCAGCGCCACCGGGGATTCCAGCTCCAGGGTGCTTTCCCAGACCGGCGGGGAATCGGCGGGAGCCAGGACGCGGTGGCCGAGGCCGCGGGCCAGCTTCTGCAACTGCAGGCC
>CAYVGN010000226.1:0-5697 GCA_964451215.1 uncultured Acidobacteriota bacterium | reverse complement strand
CTCGAAGGTGAAGCCGCCGGCCAGGGCGACCGGCGGGACGTACGCGCCTTTGCGGGCCAGGCGGTGGCAGTACTGGTAGAGCAGCGAGTGCAGTTCGACGCCGGGGATGCCCCACTCGTTCATCATCCGCCAGGGGCTCATGCCGGTGCCGGCGCCGGCCGCATCCACCGTCAGCAGGTCAATGGCGGCCTCCGACGACCACTTCACCGCCCGGGCCAGGTCGGCCGGCCGGTAAGCACCCGTCTTCAAGAAGACCCACTTGGCGCCCAGCTTGCGCAACTCCTCCACCCGGCGCAGGAACGCGTCGCGATTGGCCATGCCGACGCGCGAGTGGCGCTCGAACTCGTGGAAGCCGCCGCGCGCGAAGGCCTCTGCCACCACCGGGTCGTCGGGGTCGGGCAGCACTACGTAGCCGCGCTGCTTGAGCTGGCGGGCCTTCTCCAGGCTGCCGACTTTCACCTCGCCGCCAATATTCTTGGCACCCTGGCCCCACTTCAGCTCGACCGCGCGCACGCCCAGCCGGGTGATGGCGTATTCATGCACGCCGAGCGAGGTGTCCTCGACGTTGGCCTGGACGATGACCTCGCCATAGCTGTCCTCCTGCCACTCGCGGAAGGTGCGCACGCGCCATTCCAGCTCCCGGCTGGAGAGCACCCGCCCGTTCGAGAGCCGCAATTCCGGGTCCATGCCGCAGACGTTTTCGCCGATGATGAGGCTGGTGCCGGTGATGGCCGCGCCCGCTGCCAGGCTCTCCCAGTTGTTCTTGGCGATGGCGGTGGAACCGAGGGCGGCGATGATGAAGGGCAGCTTGTGGCGGAGGCCCGGCTCCCGGCCGAACACCACCTCCAAGTTGACGTTGGGGAACAGGGCTTGATTGCTGTCGGCCTCGATTCCCCAGGCCCCCGTCGCCCGGCCCAGGATGGTGAAGTGCGACAGGTCCACCGGGTAGTTCTTGGCCGAGGCGGTGGTGATGATCCCGAACGGCTGCGGGTAGATCATCTCCGGGCCGCGGTAGGCCGACTTGCCGATTTCGCACATGCCGATGCAGCCGTCAATGCAGGTGGTGCACATGCCGCTGAACGGGCTGACGGAATCTTCAGTGCGGTTCTTGGTCAGGGTGGCGGCCGAGGCGTTCAAGCGCGAGTAGGTCATCGGGCCTCTCCTTTGGGTGCATTCAACGGTGGGACGGGCCGGGAGGCCTGTCCGGCCTCACCGACAGGCAAGGATGCCTGTCCTGCCAGCTCACAGGCGGCGCAGGGGTCCAGGAAGCACATGGCCTGGTCGTAGCGGGCAAGGCAGGGGGGAGCAAAGTTCAGGCAGCCGGAACAGAGCGTGGTCCCAGCCTCCGGCCCGTGACAACGAAGTTCACAGACCGGACAGATATAAAGGCAGGCGCCGCAGCGCCGGCAGATTTCCGACTGCGGCCGGAAGGGGCTGGCTACCCTGCGCCGCGCCCCCCGGTAGGCAAACCCGATGGCCCCGGCCATCATCTGCTCGCGGCAGATGCGTACGCACTTGCCGCACTGGATGCAGTCCTCAAACTCGGGCTCCAGCCGCACCCGCCGGACGCCGTAGCGGCTGGCGAGGTCCTGGATGGTTTTCGACTGGGGGCAGGTGGCTACATAGAGTTCCAGCAGCAGTTGCCGGGCGCGCTCTACCCGTGCGGAGTGCGTGTGCACCACCAGCCCGTCCTGGGCCGGGTAGGTGCAAGCGGCCTCCAGGCGGCTGTGCGGCGGCGCGCCCACTTCCACCAGGCAGAGGCGGCAGGCGCCGTAGGGCGCCAGGCCGTCGTCGTGGCAGAGGGTGGGCACGGGAATGCCCAGGAAGCGCGCCGCCTCCAGCACGGTCGTGCCGCGCTCGACTTCCACTAGAATTCCATTGATACGAAGGGTCGGCATCCACTCCTCGCGCAGCGCGGCCCGGACTAAGGCCGGGCCCTACAGCCTGTCTCGCAGCGGCGCAAGCTCCCGCGTCTAGCGACCACCAAAGGGCCTGCCGCCAAGATGGCGGCGCTACAACAGTGGCTACGCCTCAATCGACCAGCACCGCCTTGGGCTGGCACACCTCCAGGCACGCGCCGCACTTGGTGCAGCGGGCATTGTTGATGGTGTGCAGCTCGTCCTTGGCGCCCAGGATCGCCTCGGCCGTGCAGACCCGCGCGCAGGCGTGGCAGCCATCGCAGCGCGTCGGTTCGATCCGGTAGGTGATCAGCTCGCGGCACACCCTGGCCGGGCAGCGGCGGTCGCGCACGTGGGCCAGGTACTCGTCGCGGAAGTAGCGCAGCGTGGAAAGGACCGGGTTAGGCGCGGTCTGGCCCAGCCCGCACAGCGACGTCTCCCGCACCAGCCAGCTCAGGTCCTCGAGCAGCTCCAGGTCCTGCTCGCTGCCGCGGCCTTCGCAAATATGCGTCACGACCTCCAGCATGCGCTGTAATCCCTTGCGGCAGGAGAAGCATTTCCCGCAGGACTCATCGCTCAGGAAGGCGAGAAAATACTTGGCGATGTCCACCATGCAGCTGGAGTCATCCATCACGATCATGCCGCCGGAGCCCATCATCGAGCCCGCCTGGGTCAACTCCTCGTAGTCCACGGGCAAGTCAATCAGGCTGGCAGGAACACAGCCGCCCGATGGCCCCCCTATCTGCACCGCCTTCAGCGGCCTGCCCTCGGGGATGCCTCCGCCGATGTCGTAAATCATCTCCCGCAAGGTAATCCCCATGGGCACTTCCACCAGCCCGGTGTTGTTGATCTTTCCGACTAGCGAGAAAACCATGGTGCCCTTGCTGCGCTCGGTTCCGATGGAAGCGTACCAGTCCGGCCCGCGGTTGATGATCACCGGGACGCTGGCCCAGGTCTTGACGTTGTTGATGACCGTGGGCCTTCCCCACAGGCCCTTCTCGGCGGGGTAGGGCGGACGCTGGTGTGGCTCACCCACGCGTCCTTCAATGGAGGCGATCAGCGCTGTTTCTTCGCCGCACACGAACGCGCCGGCGCCCTGCACTAGCTGCACGCGCAGGCTGAGTGCCGAACCCAGGATGTTTTCGCCCAACAGGCCGTGTTCCTCTGCCCGGGCGATGGCCGCGCGCAGGTGATCAACCGCCAGCGGGTACTCGGCGCGGACGTAGACGAAGGCTTCCTTCACCTCCAAGGCGTAAGCGCCAATGATCATCCCTTCGAGCATGCTGTGCGGATTGCCTTCCAGCAGGCTGCGGTCCATGAAGGCTCCCGGATCGCCTTCGTCCGCGTTACAGATGAGGTACTTCGTGGGAGCCCGGCGAGCCCGGCACACCTCCCATTTCACGCCGGTGGGGAAGCCGGCCCCGCCCCGCCCGCGCAGGCCCGAGCGTTTCACCCATTCGATCACCTGTTCGGGGGTGAAGCCGGAAAGCACCCGACCCAGGGCCGTGTAGCCGCCCACGCGCAGGTAATCCTCGATTGAGCGGGGATCTATCTTGCCGTTGTTAGCCAGCAGGACCCGCTGCTGGCGCCGGTAGAAGGGAACGTCTTCTTCGTGCAGGATGCGAGCGCCGGAGACGGGGTCCTGGTAGAGGAGGCGCTCAACCGGCCGGCGACCGTCGCCTACACTGGCCGCCAGTTCGCTGGCGTCGCCCGGCGTGACCCGGTTGTAGAAGATTCCTTCGGGCCAAACGACTACCAGCGGGCCTCTCTCGCAGAAGCCGTGGCAGCCGGTGCTCTTCAGCTCGACGATATTCTCCAGGCCCCGGCGCTGCAGATTCCTTTGAAGGGCCCGCAACACGTCGCGAGCGCCGGAAGCGGTGCAACCACTGCCCGCGCAAACGCTCAGGCACGGCCGAGCAGGGTATCCTGCCTGCGTACAGGCCGCCCGCCACGCCTCCAGCTCTTCGACTGAGCGGAGCTTTCCCATCGTCAAGCAGGCCTGGCGCACGCGGCGGGCTCCGCCTCCTCCGCCCGGCGGTACCTATTCAGCAAGCCGCGCACCCTGGTTTGCGTCAGGCGCCCGTGGGTGCCGGCATCCACCCGCACCACCGGGGCCAGGCTGCAGCAGCCCACGCAACGCACGGTTCGCACGGTGAAGTCGAAGTCGTCGGTGGTGCCCGGCCCCGGCAGCTTCAGTTCCCGCAGCAGCCGATCCAGCACCCTGGGAGCGCCCCGCACATGGCAGGCCGTCCCCAGGCAGACCTGCACCACGTGCCTCCCCACCGGCTCCAGGCTGAAGCAGTTGTAGAAAGTGGCGACGTGGAACACCTCGGTCAGCAGAAGCCGCAGGTGCCTGGCCACACCGCGCAGCGCCTCTTCCGGCAGGTAGTGCAACTCCTCCTGGATCTGTTGCAGAACCGGGATCAGGTTCTCCGCGCTTGGGGGGCAGGCGCGCAACAACTCCTCCACCTTCATCGTCCCAACCATCGCTTGGGGTCCCTTTCTCTGCACTTGACCGCTCTCCATGCCTGCCTGACTCGCTCCTTACTCGTATCCGAACACAGGTGGGTGCCGGAGGTCGGTCTGCTGGATCCAGTGCTCCTCCCCGCAACTGGCGCACTTCACCACGTGAACCGGCCAGGCGATGGCCGGCCTCGGCGCCTCCAGCCTCAGTGGGACCAGGGCCTCGGTCTTGGGGCAGATGTACTTGCCCACTTCGAACCCGGTGGTCCTCGGCTCCGGCATACACATCCTCCGCCCCCTGAGCCGCACGAAAGCTGCCAAAGGGCGGTGCATAACCAATCTTTATTTAATCAATAAAGGGCAGTTATGGGAAGAGGAAATCTATGGGGCGGAGGCCACAATTGTGCGCAGATTCTCTCAAAACCCGAAAAAGGCGGCCTTTATCGCTAATTGCCCGGGCTATACCCCTGGGCGGGTTACTGCAGCCGCCGCTTCAAGGCTCGTTCCAGCGCCTCCAGCAGGTCGGCCTGGTCCACCGGCTTCTGCACCCAGTCCACCACCTGCGACCTGTCGGCCGCCCGCTCGCTGGGCTCCAGGGAACTGAAGACCACCACGGGGATGTTGCACGTTTGGGGGTTGGCCTTGAGCGCGGCCATGGTCGCCAGCCCGTTCATGCCCGGCATGCGCAGGTCCAGGAGAATCACCGAGGGGGGCCGGGCCACTGCCTGCTGGACCGCCACTTCGCCGCGGTCGGCCGCCACCACTTGGTAGCCATGGCATTCGAGCAGTCGCGCGATTACCGTGCGGACCTCGGCGTCGTCGTCGCACAGCAAAATGGTGGGAGGGCCCGCCTCGATGTTCCGTTCCGGCATTTTCCACTTAGGGTATCACGACTCGCCCTTTTTGCGTGCCACGGAACGGGGGGCCGCCTGCCCTACTCTTGGAGTGCCGCGGCTTCGGCCCTCGCGCGCCAAAAGCGGCAGCAAGCTTCCCCACTCCAAGTCCTGCTTCGTGTCTCTGCTGCCTTGGCTAGAAGGTATAGCGGAGCACAAGCTGGAGCTGGCGGCCTTCGTGCGCCCGGCGGATAGTTCCCGCCGCCACTGTGTCCACCTCATCCACCGGCAGGAAAAAGCTGGGGTGGTTGGGCAGGTTGAAGGTTTCCAGACGAAACTGCAGCGAGCGTTCGCCGGGCAGCGGGATGCGCTTGTAGAGCGAGAAATCGAAATTGAGCAAGCCAGGGCCGTCCAGGATGTTGCGCCCGGAGGTGCCGGGGCGGAACGAGCCGCTGGGGAGGGGCGGAAAATCAGCGATGTTGAACCAGCGCTCAGGGGTGGGA
>CAYVGN010000225.1:0-5725 GCA_964451215.1 uncultured Acidobacteriota bacterium | reverse complement strand
CGATTGATACCGGCCTGGGCCTGGAGCGCACGGCAGCCGTGTTGCAGGGCGTCATCTCCAACTTCGACACCGACCTGCTGCGGCCCCTGGTAAACCTGGGCTCGGAGCTTTCGGGCAGGGCATACGGGGAGAAGGCGGAATGGGACGTTTCGCTGCGCATCCTGGCCGACCACGCCCGCGCCGCGGCCTTCCTGGTTCACGACGGCGTCCTGCCCTCCAATGAGGGTCGCGGGTATGTGCTGCGTAAGATCCTGCGCCGCGCCATCCGCCACGGGCGCCTGCTCGGCCTGCAGAAGCCCTTCCTCTACCAGATGACCGGCGCGGCGGCCGAGCTGGTGCGCGAGCCCTATCCCGAATTGGGGGAAAGCGTGCCGCGGGTGGCGCGCATCGTAAAGGACGAGGAGCAGCGCTTCGGCCACACCCTGGCCGTCGCCTTGAGGGAGTTCGACCGGGCGGTGGCCGAAGCCGGGCCAGCCCGGTCCCTCTCCGGCCCTAGCGTCTTTTACCTCTACGACACCTTCGGCCTGCCCATGGACCTGATGCAGGAGATCGGGCGCGAGCGCACCCTGGCCATTGACGAGGACGGCTTCGAGGCCGAGATGCAGAAGCAGCGCGAGCGCGCTCGCGCGAGCTGGAAAGGCAGCGAGAAGGCCCCGACCATCCCGGTCTACCGCGAGCTGTTGGAGCAGGGCAAGACGGTGTTCGAGGGATACGACCGGCTGCAGTCGCCCGGCTGCCGCATCGTGGCTATTGTCCGCGGCGGTCAGCGGATCGAGGCGCTGGAGCCCGGCCAGCGCGGCGAGGTGGTCCTGGACCGCACCCCCTTCTACGCCGAGGCCGGCGGCCAAGTGGGCGACACCGGCTTCTTCCTCAGCGAAGTGGGCGCCGAAGAGCTGGCGGCGGTGGAGGACACGCAGGCGCCGGTCCCGCAGAGCGGGATCATCGCCCATCGCGTCGTGGCCCGCGCCCCCCTGAAGCTCGGCGAGCGGGTGATAGCCAGCGTGGCCGAGAGCGAGCGGCGCTCCACCATGCGCAACCACACCGCCACCCACCTGCTGCACGCCGCCCTGCGCCAGGTGCTGGGGCCGCACGTCAAGCAGGCGGGCTCAGTGGTGGAGCCCCGCCGGCTCCGCTTCGACTTCACCCATTACACCGCGCTGGGCCAGAGCGAGATTGAGGAAACCGAGCGGCTGGTCAATGAACAGATCCTGCGCAATACCGGCGTCGCAACCGACATCCTGGACCTGGAGGCGGCGCTGAAGAGCGGCGCCATGGCGCTGTTTGGCGAGAAGTACGGCGAGCAGGTGCGCGTGGTCCAGGTGCCGGGCTTCTCCGTGGAGCTGTGCGGGGGCACCCACGTCCAGCGCACCGGCGACATCGGCGTGTTCAAGATCGTCTCCGAGTCCAGCATCTCGGCCGGCGTGCGCCGCGTCGAGGCCATCAGCGGCGAGGCCGCCTTCCGCCACTACCAGGAGACGGCGGAGGCCGTCCAGCGCATCCAGCAGATGCTGCGCACCAACGAGCCGGAGGTGGTGGAGGCGGTGGCGCGCATGGTCGAGGAGCGCCGCGCCATGGAAAAACAGCTCCAGCAGGCGCGCCAGAAGCTGGCCCAGCGCCAGCGCGGCGACCTGGTCCCGCCGGGCGGGATCCGCCAGGTGAAGGATGTGCGCGTGCTCTCCACCCGCATCGAGGAGATGGACCGCAACCAGATGCGCAACATGGTGGACGCGCTGAAGGCGGAGCTGAAGTCCGGGGTGGTGGTCTTGGGGGCGGCCGGCGACGGCAAGGTGGCCCTGGTCGTCGGTGTCACCAAGGACCTCACCTCGCGCCTGCACGCCGGCAAGATCGCCCAGGCCGTGGCCGAGAAGGTGGGCGGCAGCGGCGGCGGCCGCCCCGACCTGGCCGAAGCCGGCGGCAAAAACCCCGACCAGCTCGACTCCGCCATCGCCCAGGTCCCCTCCATCGTCGAAGCCATGCTCTGACGAATCGCGGGATTGGAGCGAGCTTCTTGCCCGTACGAGATCGGGCTCGTGGGAACGAACTATGGAGCGCCTCGAGGGGGTTCGCTTCTATCTAATCGCTCAGGGGATCAATCACCTCGAGAAAAGCAAAGCGGTGGAAATCGGTGTCACGCGTGTAGATTCGCCGGATACCGTGTTCGCGCATCAGGATCGCCGTGTGGGCCTCATGGAGCAGGTTCCCGCGGACCAGTGGAACTTCCTTCCAGACACGCTCCGCAACCTCGGCATGCCGCTCCGTCTCTGTCAAAACACTGAGGCCGGGTGAGGCCAGCAGGGCGGCCACAAAACGCCAGGCTTCCTGCACAGTCCAGGGTGTGCTGAACACTTGAGGGTGCGTAGTGACGCGCAGAAACTCATAAAGGATGCCCCAGGTGGAGAACCAGGGGAGTGATTCGGTGCGGGCTTTCTCCAGCAAGCTGCGGCATGCCGCGTGTTCCGGCCACTCCGGGTTCACGGCGTAGATCAGAACGTTGGTATCTACTACGAACACCTATCGGCCTTCCATGACCTTGTAGAGGGCCTCGCGGTCAGCGACATCCACGAACATTTTTCCCAAGTCGTGAACGGGGAGCGGCGGCAGCTCCCGGGAGCCAGCTTTACCCCTTTCGAGCATGGCGCGAAGTGCGGCTTCCACCAGTTCGGAAACGGTGCGGCCCTGCCTGGCCGCCTCCTGTTTCAGCCGGCGCATGACCTGGTCGTCAATGACAAGGGTGGTCTTCATATGGCAAACCGTACCATATAGACGGAAGTACGTCAACCCTGCACCATTCACGCGCCGACAAGCTGCCAAGAGCAGGCCGTTCCGGGATTTGCTGAACATGGCGACGAACGGCCGCGCGTTCCAGAAGGTGATCAGCCGGTCGCGCCCGTTTCGATCATCGTGCCGGGCGCTGCGGCCGGGGGGCCCTGTGTTGCCGGTTGCGTCCTATAATGCGCTCCACAGGAGGTTCGCATGGACCGGCGGGACTTTCTGAAAGGGACGGCCGCGGTGGCGGGAGGCCAACTGGTCAGCATCGGGCCGGCGCTGCCGGCCGAGCCGACAAAGCCCTCGGGCAGCTTCCTCTCAAGAGCAGGGAACAAGGTTCCATTCCTGCGCGAGGAACTGTTCGCGCGCGGCGCGACCCGCGTGTTTGAAGGTCGCTACCTGAACGAGATTGCCTTCCCGCTGGGCGGCATCGGAACGGGCACCGTCTCGCTGGGTGGCCGCGGGCAGTTGCGCGACTGGGAGATTTTCAATCGCCCCAACAAGGGCGGCACCCTCCCGTTCTCCTTCATCACCTTGTGGTGCCGGGTGGAGGGCGAGCGGGGGCAGGCTCGCGTGCTGGAAGCGCCGCCCCAGCCGCCCTACACCGGTGCTCATGGCTACAACCGGCTCACCGGGGCCGGCCTGCCCCACCTGGAATCGGCTCGCTTCTTTGGCTCTTACCCGCTGGCCCGCATCGAATTCACCGACAGTCGGCTGCCGCTGCGCGTGCGCCTGGAAGCCTTTACGCCGTTTATCCCGCTGGAAGTTGACGATTCCGGGCTGCCTTGCGCCATCCTGCGTTACGAATTCCGCTCAGCGGCCAAGCAGCCGGTGGAAGCAGCCATCGCCTTTTCGCTGCTGAACGCGATCGGCTACGACGGCACCGCCAGGCTGTCCGGCAGGCGCTTCGCTGGCTTCGGTCAGAACCTGGCGGAGTTTGTTTCCGGGAAGGATCACGTGGGGCTGAAGTTCTCCTCGGGCAAGTACAAGCCCGACGATCCGCGCTTCGGCACCATGGCCCTGGTGGCTGACCGGCCAGAAGCCAGCTACCTGCTGCGTTGGGCGGAGGGCGCCTGGTGGGACGACTACCACCAGTGGTGGGACGAGTTCTCGGGTACCGGGCGCTTCGCCAAACCGCTGGCGGCGCGGCCGTCGCCCGACGGAACCACCGACATCGCCACGCTGGCGCCGCGGCTGGTGGTCCCTGCGGGCCAGAGCGAATCGCTGACCTTCCTGCTGGCCTGGCACTTCCCGGTGCGCGAGAACTACTGGAACCGCGAGCCGGAGTATCGCGGCAAGCGCTTCCGCAACCAGTACGCGGAGCGCTTCGCCGATGCCTGGGCGGTGGTCGAGTACGCGCGGCGGGAACTGCCGCGGCTGGAGCGCCAGACGCGGGAGTTCGCGCGGACCTGGGCGGAAACCACGCTGCCCGCCGTGGTGCTGGACGCCGCTTCCAGCCAGGCTTCGATCGTGCGCACCAACACCTGCCTGCTGGCCGAGGGCCGTCGCTTCTTCGCCTTCGAAGGCTCGAACGACGACTCCGGCTGCTGCCCCATGAACTGCACCCACGTCTGGAACTACGCGCAGGCGGTGGCTTTCCTGTTTCCGGAGTTGGAGCGCAGCGCGCGCCACACCGACTTCCGCCACAACCTGCGCCAAGACGGCTCCATGGCCTTCCGCACCCTCATCCCGCTGGGCGAGACCCTGTGGAAGTTCCAGCCGGCTGCCGACGGCCAGTTCGGCTGCGTGCTGAAGGTCTACCGCGAGTGGCAGTTGTCAGGCGACGACCAGTTCCTGCGCGGCCTCTGGCCGCAGGTGAAGAAGGCGATCGAGTACGCCTGGAAGCAGTGGGATGCCGACCGCGACGGCGTCATGGAGGGCGAGCAGCACAACACCTACGACATCGAGTTCTACGGGCCCAACCCCATGATGGGCACGCTCTACCTGGGCGGGCTGCGGGCGGCCGAGCGGATGGCGCGCGCCGTGGGCGATACCGAGGCCGCCCAGACCTATGCGCGCCTGGCGCGGTCGGGGGCTGCCAAGCTGGACCGCGAGCTATGGAACGGCGAGTACTACGTCCAGAAGTACGACCCGGCGGCTCACCCCAAGTACCAGTTCGGCGAAGGCTGTCTTTCCGACCAGCTCCTCGGCCAGTGGTTTGCCCACGTGGTCGGCCTGGGACACCTGCTCCCGGCCGAGCGCGTCCGCCGCGCCCTGCAGTCCGTCTTCCGTTACAACTTCACCGTCGGCTTCCAGGACTTCGGCAACCCGCAACGCATCTACGCGCTTAACGATGAGAGGGCGCTGCTGGTATGTAGCTGGCCGAAGGGCAAGCGCCCGGAGCTGCCGCTGGTCTATTCCGACGAGGCCTGGACAGGAATCGAGTACCAGGTGGCCGCGCACCTGATCTATGAGGGCATGGTGGAAGAGGGGCTGGCGATCGTAAAGGCGGCCCGCGACCGTTACGATGGCTTCCGCCGCAACCCCTGGAACGAGGTGGAGTGCGGCTCGCATTACGCGCGGGCCATGTCGAGCTGGTCGCTGGCGCTGGCCCTCTCCGGCTTCGGCTACTCGGCGCCGGAGAAGTGGATCGCCTTCGGACCCCGCATCAACCGGCGCAACTTCCGCTGCTTCTTCAGCACCGGGAGCGGCTGGGGGTTGTTCTCCCAGACCGCCGGGCCCAGCGGCCTGCGGGCGGCGCTCGATGTTCGCCACGCTCAACTGGTCCTGCGGGAATTCCGGCTGGCGCCCCTGGAGGGCTTCCGCCCGGCTGCTGTCGTCGCCCGCCTGGGAGCGGAGAAGCTGCCCGCCAGCCTGGAAAAGGACGATACCGGCTGGCGCGCCCGCTTTCAGGCCGACGTGCTGATCCGTCCCGGGTTCATCTTGACACTGGAATACAAGTGACCCGCCGGGGACGTGGTGCACCATTTGGTGCAATCTCACCGTCCGCATCATGGGT
>CAYVGN010000224.1:0-5741 GCA_964451215.1 uncultured Acidobacteriota bacterium | reverse complement strand
CCAGGGCCTGCTCGCCGTAATCGGGCTGGGAAACCAGCAGGTTGTCGACGTCCACGCCCAGCCGGCGCGAGTAGCCGGGGTCGAGCGCGTGCTCGGCATCAATGAAGGCCGCCATACCCCCCTGCTTCTGGGCCTCGGCGATCACCTGCAGCGCCAGCGTGGTCTTGCCGCCTCCTTCCGGCCCGAAGATCTCGATGACTCGCCCCCGCGGCAGCCCGCCGACTCCCAACGCTGCGTCCAGCGCCAGCGAGCCGGTCGAGATCACCGACACCGGCACCAGCGCTTCGCGGGCGCCTAACCGCATGATGGCGCCTTTGCCAAACTGCTTCTCAATTTGCGAGAAGGTCAATTCCAGGGCGCGGGTCTTTTCACTCCGTTCGTCCGGCATGATTGCCTGCTGCCTTTCCGCCGCCGATTGGCGGCTATCAATGCTCCCAGCTCAGGTGTCGGAGCCTACACTATAGTGGTAGGCTCCAAAGTCCAGGTCTCACGTCCCAGGTCCCCAGTCCCACCTCCCATGTGCGGCTCGTAAGCGTCAAGTGAGCCCCGCGCCTGCGGACCGGTCTTGGCCTGGGGCCTGAGGCCAACGGCTCAGGGGGTGGCGAAGTAGCCCTTGCGGGCACGGACCTTGATCCCCTTGCGCTGGGAGACCACCTCGATGGTATGGAACTTTCCGTCCCGCGGCGTATTCGGCCGGAACAGCAAGGCATACTGGCTGCGTAGTTCCTCGCCGATCTGTTCGAAGGAGTTGGTCAGGTCGGTGACCCGGAAGGGGAAGAAGACCCGCCCGCCGGTCTCCTCGGCGAAGCGCTGCAGGATCCGGTCGCCGCGCTGCTGGATGCCACTGATGTTGGTGCTGATGGCGAAGATGGTGACCTCGCCACGCTGGGTCATGGCCAGCGTTTCCTCCCGGCTGGCTCGGCTCTGGTTGTCATCGCCGTCGCTGATCAGGATAATGACGCGCCGTACCCCGCCTCCCGCGTCCTCGGGCACCAGCTTATCCCGGACGGCGTAGTAGATGGCGTCGTACAGCGCTGTTCCCCCGCCGGGGTGGACCGAGTGGATTGCTTTGCTCAGCTTCTCTATGTCGTCGGTGAAGTCCTGCACCACTTCCGCGTTGGTGTCGAAGGCCAGCATGAAGGCGCGGTCGGTCCTGGGCCGCAGCACCGACTGCAGGAACTCGATGGCCGCCTCCTGCTCGAACTTGAACCGGTCGCGCACGCTGTTGCTGGCGTCAATCAAGAGGCCGATGCGCAGGGGCAGGTCCGTCTCCTTGGCGAACTGCAGGATGTCCTGCTTCTTCTTGTTGTCGAAGACCTCGATCTCCTGTCGCGAGAGGTCCTTGACGAAGCGGTCCTTGCGGTCCAGGGCGCTGAACACCACCGGGACGCGCTCCACCTTGATGCCAAAGCGGTCGGAAGGGACCACAGCCTGCCCGCGGGGGTTCTGTGCCGCCAGCGCCAGCCGCCCGGCCAGGCATACGCCCACAATCAAAATCAACCCTGAGCTTCTCCGCATACCTGAAAACCCGCCAGTCCTGGTAATTATACCGCTTTCCCTCTCGGACGGATGGGGCAACCGGAAGGGTCAGAGCTGCCGGCCGTCGCGCCGGATCAGGCCATCCACGGTCTTGACGAGGGCGTTGAGGTGCTCGCCGGTCTGCTGCTGCGTTTCGGCCAGCCGCTGCATGGTTTGCCTTAGCTTCCCGTGCCTCTGCTCATGCTCCCGCCGTCACTCGGCCGTCTCCTGCCGCCACTCCTGACGATGGGCGGCAACTTCGCGAATGTAGGCGCCGAGCGACGCAACATTCTGTTCCAGTTGACAGACTGATTCTCTCAGACGCTCCACGTCCACTGAGAAACGCGCCTGGTGGTCGAGCAGGAACTGGATTGTTTTCTCGACGTCCATATGGCTCTACGCGCAGTCTACAGCACGTTGCCGGCCGTTTCAAGGCGCGGCCGCCGGCGTAATCCGCTCCAGGAAGGCTCTGAGTTCAGCCGGCAGGGGGGCGGGGATTTCCATGGGTTGGCCGGTGCGCGGATGCCGGAAAGCGATGCGGGCGGCGTGCAGGAAATTGCGGTCGAGCACGCCGCCGGGCGCCCCGTAGAGCGTGTCTCCTGCTACGGGATGACCCATCGTGGAGAGGTGCACGCGGATCTGGTGCGTGCGCCCGGTGTGGATGGTGACTTCGAGCAAGGTGAAGCCAGCGAAGCGGCGGAGCACGCGGTATTCGGTGACCGCCTCGCGCCCGCTTCGACGGCGGGCGGTCATGCGGCGTCGGCGGACCAGGTCGCGGGCGATCGGGGCGGCGATGCGGCCCTGCTCGGCCCGCACGCTGCCGTGCACCAGCGCCAGGTAGGTCTTGCCCACCTCGCGCCTGCGGAACTGCTCCGCGAGGCTCCGGTGGGCCCGATCGTGCCTTGCCACCAGCAACACCCCGCTGCTCTGGCGGTCCAGGCGGTGAACGATCCCTGGGCGCAGTTCGCTGCCCAACGTCGAGAGCTTGCCGAAGCGGTGGAGCAAGGCGTTAACCAGCGTGCCCGATTGCCGGCCGGCTCCGGCGTGCACCACCATACCCGCGGGCTTGTTGACCGCCACCAGGTCTTCGTCCTCGTAGAGGATGTCGAGGGGGATGTCCTCGGGATAAGCACGCAACGGCGGCGGCGGCTCCCACTCCACGGCCACCGTCTCCCCGCCGCGCATGCGGTAGCTGGCCTTGACCGCCCCTCTGTCCAGGCGCACGCGACCGTTGGCCAGCAGTTGCTTCACCCGCTCGCGGCTCACGTCTCCCAGCTTCTCCACCAGAAACTGGTCCAGCCGTTTGCCCGAGTCGGCTGCTTCGGCCTGAAACGTCCTCAACAAACCGACGCCTGCATTCTTCGCTTTACCGCAACGAGCGCAGAGCATTCGCTTCCTCTGCGGTCTCTGCGCGCTCCGCGGTCAGATCTGGTCATGCGGTCCGGCGCACCCGGGGCACGACCGCCGTTTGGCGCCTCCAGTACCAGAGGCCGGCGCCCAGTGGCAGCATCAACATGGCGATCAGTTGCGAGGTAGAGAGCAGGCCGCGGAACAGAAAGGCCCGGTCCGGATCATCGCGCAGGAACTCTACCGCGAAGCGCGCCGCGCCGTAGAGCGCCAGGTACAGCGCCAGAATCTGCCCGTCGAAGCTTCTCCGCTTCCACCGGAACATCAGAGCTGCGAAGATCAGCGCCTCGGCCAGCGCCTCGTACAGCTGCGTGGGGTGCAGCGGGATGCCCAGCGGCACGCCGAACATCGCGTGCGCGTAAGGATCGGTGAAGGTCACCGCCCAGGGAAGGGAAGAGGGCTTGCCCCAGCAACAGCCCGCTGAGAAGCAGCCGAGGCGGCCGATGGCGTGGCCCAGGGCCACCCCGGGCGCGAACGCGTCGGCTGTCTTGAGGAAGGGCAACCCGGCGCGGCTGGTATACCAGAAGCCGAAAGCCACAGCCGCCAGGAAACCGCCGTAGAAGACCCCCCCGGCCAGCAGGGACTGCAGCGACAGCATCTGGGCGGGGTTGCGCCAGTAGTACTGCCAGTCGGTGAGAACCATCAGCAGCTTCGCGCCCGCCACTGCCACCAGCGCCGCGTAAACCCCGAGGTTGAAGACCCGGCTGACGTCGAGCCCTTCGCGCCGCGCCAGCCCAACCGCTGCCCACAAGCCTGCCAGGAAGGCAATGGCCACCAACAGGCCGTAGGTGTGTTGCGTGAAGTTTCCGATGGTGAACAGCTTCGGATACACGTGAACAGGTGTCAGGTATTAGGTATCAGATGCACGGTGTTCGGTGTCGGGGAACGCCCCTGACACCTGGGAGCCGGCACCCAACGCCTAGCTGCGTTCCACGGAGGGCGAGTGGCTGAGGAGCATGTCCAGGACCAGCAGCCCGGCTCCCACCACGATGGCGCTATCGGCCACGTTAAAGGCAGGCCAATGGAAGCCGCGCAGGAAGAACTCCAGAAAGTCCACCACGCTGCCGTGCACCAGCCGGTCGAACAGATTACCCACCGCGCCGCCCAGGATCAAGGCCAGCCCGACGCCGGTGCGCCGGGCGCCGGGGTGATGCCGCCACAGTAACGTTAGCACGATCACCAGAGCCACGGCGGAAAGCAGGATCAGCGCCTCGATCTTCATGGGCGAGTTCGCGTCGGCGAAGATGCCGAAGGCCGCGCCCCGGTTCTTGACGTGGGTCAGGCGGAACAACCCGGGGATCACCGGACGGACCTCGTGGAGGGGGATGCCGGCTTCCACCACCGCCTTGGAGAGCTGGTCGGCGGTGAAGACTGCCACGGCAATCACGAAATGAAGCCAGCGCATTTCAGTCCGCGGTACCCGGGACCGGCTGCGATAGGCTCAGCTCCGTGAGGGCAGCGAGGCACCGCTCGCAAACCGTGGGGTACTGTTCATTCTCACCCACCCGGGGGGAATAATTCCAGCACCGCTCGCACTTTTCACCGAGCGCGTGCCGGATGGCCAGCCGGATGCCGGGCAGGCCGAAGGAAGGCAGTTCGGGCGCCGGCTGCGACGACAATTCCACCTGCGAAACGATGAGCAGCATAGGCAGCTCGGCGCAGTAGCGGTCCAGCAGCGGTTTCCATTCCGCGTCGGCGGCCAGCAGCAGGCGGGCTTCCAGCGAGGAGCCCAGACGCTTCTCGTTGCGGGCTACCTCCAGGGCCTTCAGCACGTCGCCACGCACCTGGATCAGACGATCCCAGTCCCTCACCCGTTCCAGTTGACTGGCCGACAGCCCCCGCGTCAACTCTTCGCCCCGCGGAAAGTCGGCCAGGTGCACGCTGTCCGGGGCTCCGCTGCGGGCGGGCAGGTAGCCCCACGCCTCTTCGCAGGTGAAGCAGAGCAGCGGCGCCAGCAGGCGCAGCAGCGCCTCCAGCACACGGTAGAAGACCGTCTGGGAGCCGCGGCGGAAACGGGAAGCGGCCGCCGTGGTGTAAAGCCGATCCTTCAGCACGTCGAAGTAGAACGAGCTGAGCTCGACCGTGCAGAAATCGTAAGCCGCGTGGTAGACCTTGTGGAAGGCCTGCTGGTCGTACCAGGACCGGCAGCGGTCCACCAGTTCGGCGGTCTTGGCCAGCGCCCAGACATCGATGTCGTGCAGTTCGGTAGGGGCAACCGAATCGCGTTCCGGCGCAAAGTCGAACAAGTTGCTCAGGGCGAAGCGAAAGGTGTTGCGGATCTTGCGGTAGGCCTCGGCCAGGCGCGCCAGCAACTCGTCGGAGATGCGCATCTCCTCGCGGAAGTCCACCGATGCCACCCACAGGCGCAAGATCTCCGCGCCGTACTTGTTCCAGACCTCGTGCGGAGCCACCACATTGCCGAGCGACTTGGACATGGCGCAGCCCTGGGCATCGAGGACCCAGCCGGTGGTGGCTACCTGGCGGTAAGGCGCGCCGCCCTTAGTGCCCAGTGCGACCAGCAGCGAGCTGTTGAACCAGCCGCGGTACTGGTCCGCCGCCTCCACGTACTGGTCCGAGGGCCAGGGCAGATCCTCGCGCTTGCCCAGCACGGCCAGGTGGCTGGAGCCGGAGTCGAACCACACGTCGAGGATGTCACTTTCCTTGCGGAACTCGGCGCCGCCGCAGCGCCCGCACCTGGTTCCTTCCGGCAGCAGTTCGCGCGGCGGCCGCAGGTACCAGGCATCGGCGCTCTCGCGGGCGAAGACACCCACGGTGTGGCGCAGCGCTTCGATGTCGGCAAGTCTCTCCCCGCAACC
>CAYVGN010000223.1:0-5749 GCA_964451215.1 uncultured Acidobacteriota bacterium | reverse complement strand
GCCTGGTGCTGGCGCGTCTGGCTGAACGGGGGCGACGGCTTGGTGCCCTGGCTGGCGGTCAGCGGCATGCGGGCCTGGGACCGCGCCGAACCCCTGACGGTCTTCTACCCCAGCAGTAAGTTCGGAAAAACAGAGCCGTTCGCCTCGTTGCGGCTGAAAGCTTACCGTCGAGGCCAGCAGGACATCGAGTATCTGATTCTGCTGTCGAAGAAGGGCGGATGGGATCGGGAGGCGCTGGCGCAGGCCGTCAGAACAAGCCTCGACCTGGCGGGTGAAGTCCGCGAGCGGTTCGAGGAGGACGCGGGCACCATCCGTTTTGAGAAGGTGAAGGATGCCGAGATGGACAGCCTGCGGCTCCGTGTTGCCAGGGCCTTGCTGGCGCAGCCGCGCCGCCCACAGTGATTCCCCTCTCGGTGCACGAGTAGCAATAAGCGCCCGGTAGAATCAGCAAGTCCGGCCGCCGCCGTGCTTCTCTTTCCTGATGTTGCTCAGTCTTGCTCGCGCGCCGTGCGTCAGGCCGCTAAAACCTGCTGGCGCGCCTGAGCTAACCGGGGGGCAGTGTGGAGGGCGAGCGAGAACCGCACAGCCCACCCGGGATGCCAACCCTGCTGGCGACTTCCGCCCGTTTGCAGTATAACAGTCCCCATGTTTCGCACCGCTTTCGTGATCCTTTTGGCCTTGCTCACCACTGCCATGCCCCTGGTGGCCCAGTCCACTGAGGAGCTGAACTTTCTGACGGGCCAGCCTGACGGCCGCGAGCTTCGAACGATGCTCAGCTCCTGGCTGCTGCGCAAGGCGCAGGCCGCGCTTGCCGCGCGGCGTGGCGATGTGGAGCGCTGGTCGGGCGCGGCCGATGTGACCAGGCAGAGGCAGCGCCTGCGGGCGCGCTTGACAGAAGCGCTCGGCGGGCTACCCGAGCGCACTCCGCTCAACGCGCGCGTCACCGCCGCGCTGGAGCGCCCCGACCATCGCATCGAGAAGATCATCTTCGAGAGCCAGCCGGGCTTCTTCGTGACTGCCAACCTCTACCTTCCGAAAGGCGGCCCGCCGCCCCATCCGGGCATCCTCTTCCCGCTCGGCCATGAGGCCGGCGCCAAGGCCAATCCGGTCTGGCAGCAAATGCTGGTCACGCTCGCCCGGCGCGGCTACGTGTCGCTGGCCTGGGACACGCTGGGGCAGGGCGAGCGAATTCAGCTTTACGATGAGGACTTGCGCGGCTCAAAGCTTGTCCGCTCCACCACCGAGCACACCATGCAGGGGATCCAGTGCCTGCTGGTGGGAGACAGCCTTGCTCGCTACACGATCTGGGACGGCATCCGCGCTCTGGATTACCTGCTGTCGCGAAAGGAAGTGGACCCGGCGCGCATCGGCTGCACGGGCAACTCCGGCGGCGGCACCCACACCGCCTACCTGGCAGCGCTTGACGACCGCATCCACGTGGCAGCGCCATCCTGCTATCTGACGGCGTGGGGGAGGCTGCTGGAAACCATCGGCCCGCAGGATGCGGAGCAGTGCCTGCCCGGGTCGCTGGCGGCACGCCTGGATCACGCAGATTTCGTGCACGCCTTCGCCCCCAGGCCCTACCTGATACTGTCGGCGATACGCGACTTCTTCTCCATAGCCGGCGCGCGCGACACCTTCGCTGAGGCGCGGGGCACATACACGCTGCTGGGCGCCGCTGACAAGCTGGACATGGTGGAGGCCGACGACGGGCACGGCTATTCCAAGCCACGGCGCCTGGCCGCCTACCGTTGGTTCGACCGCTGGCTTAAAGGCCGCGGCGAAGAAGTAGCGGAGCCAGAAGCTCCTGTGGCGGTCGAGGAAGCCCTCTGGTGCACTCCAACGGGACAGGTTGGCACCTCTCTGGGCGGCGAGACAGTTTTCTCGCTCAACAAGAAACGGGCAGCGCGGCTTTTCCAGAACAGCGCGCCGCCCTCGCCCGACGAGGTGCGGCGACGCATCGGTTTTGAGGCAGCGAGCGGCCCCCTGGCCGTCCGCTCCTACGGGGAGATCACGCGCACGGGCTATCGGATCGAGAAACTGGTGTACGAGAGCGAGCCGGGCATTCTGGTGCCCTCGCTGCTTTTCCTCCCCGAGAAGCCGGCGGGGAGCAAGCCGGCCGCCATCTTCGTTCACGGACGCGGGAAGGCGGCGGCGCGCCCTGAGGCCGAGGAGTTGGTGCGAGCCGGCTTTGTGGTGCTGGCCATTGATGCGCGCGGCTTCGGTGAGACACGCTCCGCCTCGGACACCAAGGGCCCTGACTGGCCCGCCTACTTCGGCGACTACGACGCGGCCATGACCGCGATTCTGCTGGGCCGCACGCTCATCGCCATGCGCGCGCTCGACATCATGCGCGGAGTGGACCTGCTGGCCGGCCGACCCGAAGTGGATGCGGCGCGGATGCTAGGCTTCGCCCGGGACGGTGGCACAGCGGCGCTGGCGCATGCCGCGGCCCTGGACCCGCGCCTGGGTAAGGTGGCACTGGAGGGGATGGTGGCCTCGTACCGGTCTGTGGTGGAGCATCGCATCCACCGCGGCATTTGCGAGCAGGTGATCCCCGGCGTGCTCAAGTCCTACGACCTGCCGCACCTGGTGGCTTCCCTTGCGCCGCGCCCGGTCTGGCTGGTGAACGCGGCGGACCCGCTTGGCCTGCCCCTCACGCTGGAGAGGGCCGCAGGGGAGTACGCTCCCGCTCTCGAGGCCTTTCGCAAGGCGGGCGCCGCAGACTCACTCCGCGTGCTGCGCCGCGGCGAAGGGTCGTTCTCGGACTTTTATCAAGACCTGCTAAAGTGAACCAGGCGGGAACAGATCATTCTCCCGCTTACACTGCGGCGAGGCGGCGCCGAACCTGCGGCCACGTCGTTGTTGCTTCGCGGCCGGGAGGGCGCTTGGGCACATTGAGTCCGCGCCACCTGTTACAGGAGGCGCCCCAACGCCCCCGCCAGCTTAAGGGCCAAGCGCCTCCGCCAAAACTCGGCCACGCGAAGTTTTGGCGACGGGCGCCTGCTCTATATGAGGCGCGCGCCTCGGGCTTCACCAGCTCACGCGGAGCGTCAGTTGTAGCTCGCGCGCGCTCTGGCCCGAGGTTTGGGTGCTCAGAAGGCCGGTGTCTGCGATGCTGCTCGGATTGCCGGGGTGGTTCAAGACGTTGAAGAAGTCGGCGTTCAAGCGCACCTGGACGCGCTCGGTAATGCGAATGGTCTTGAACAGCGAAGCGTCCAGCCCCCACTGCCTGGTGCTGGGGAAATACTGCTGGCGCCAGGGGTGCAGGCTGTCGTTGTATGTGGTGCGCTGGATGGTGCCGTCCTTGAGCTTCACCCAGACCGTGTTGCTGTCCCAGAAGCCTGTCATGCTAGTTCCCGCCGGAGCGCCGGCCGCCTCCGCGGTGGTGCCCCAGGGGATGAGCGGCTGCCCGGCCGGCTTGTAGTTGGAGGGAACGCCCATGATGCCGTTGGGCCGCCCCTGGGCGTCCACGCTGTTGATGCGGTTCGCCGGGATGTAGCCATTCCACCACAGGTAGCCCGGCTGGCAGACGCCGCTGCGGCAGTCCTTGATGGGGTACTTATACCCGTACAGCTCGATCTTGTTGCCCGTCGGATAGATGGTGGTGGGCAGGGCAAAGTAGGTGCCGCGCAGCGAGCCGATCCCCGCCACCTGCCAGCCCCCGATCAACCTGTCCAGCACCCCACCGGCGCTGCGGCCCAGCAGCTTGCCCTTGCCGAAGGGCAGATCAACAATCCAGTTCCAGCGCACGCGATGCTTGGGGATGCCGGTGTCACGCTGATAGTTGAGGAAGCGGTTCCGCTTGTCCATGTCGGTGGGCACCTTGCCCGGCAGGAACATGTT
Source organism: uncultured Acidobacteriota bacterium (assembly GCA_964451215.1). GTDB lineage: Bacteria > Acidobacteriota > Terriglobia > JAJPHL01 > JAPKYU01 > CAYVGN01. The sequence continues at coordinate 1,903 of CAYVGN010000223.1, read as the reverse complement.
CAGTTCCGGAATCACCGAGGTGCCCGACCACTCCTGGCCGCCTGCTGCCAGGTTATTCCCCATGTTGTAGAAGAGTTGGAAGCCGTGTCCCTTGCTGTAGCGGCGTTCCAATTCAAACTGGAGTCCGTTGTAGTTGGACCAGCCCGTCATGCGGTACTCCTCCACGCGGCCGTAGACCTGCTTGTCATAGGGGCGCCGCGCCACGGCGGAGTACTCTCCCGTCGGCAGCCTTTCCCCCGTGGTTACAAACCAGACGTAGTCCGGGGGGTTCTCGTTGTACTGGAAGAACTGCTCCAGGTGGCTGCCGTGATTGCCGACGTAAGCCACACGCACAATGGTGTTAGCCATGACCTCTTTCTCCAGGGTGAGGTTCCAGTCCTGGACGCGGGCGTCGGGCTGGCCCTTGGCGAAGTAGCTGACGCTGGCCGAACCGCGGTTCAGGCCGCTGGTGGCGCTCAGCGTCACGGCATCACGGCTGTTCTGCCCGGCAATGACCGTGGGCACCGAGCGCATACCGTAGTTGCCGATCCCGTCCGGGGTCAGCGAGGCATCCGTGAGGCTGGTCCTGAATCGGGCGGTGAGCGGGGCGTTGGAGCGCATTCTGGCTACCCAGGGCCGCGCGGGAATGTGGAAATACGCGATCCGGTACCCGCCGCGAAGAACCAGCGAGCGGGCGCCCTCACCCAGCCGGTAGGCAAATCCCAGCCGCGGTCCAAAGTCCTTCCAGCTACTCTCCATCAGCGAGCGCGGCCTTCCGGCTTCCCTGTAAGTGATGAACTTGGCTCCCAGCGACTGCAGCCGGTTTACGATGGCGGGCACAGTGGCTCCCAGGCGGTACATGGTGTCCAGGTCCTGGCCCAAGATCACAGCGTGTCGCTCCGGATCAAACGAGGTGAGGATGTTGTTCGTCTCGCCGTACGGCGGCCAGTACTCCCAGCGCAAGCCTAGATTCAGGGTAAGGCGAGGAGTGACCTTGTAGTTGTCCTGGAAGTAGAGCGAGTACTCTTTGCCCCGCATGTAGAAGTAGCCGCGGACAAACTGGTTCGAGTAGTTCATCACCCCGAAGTACATGTTGGCCAGGTTGTGCCCGGTGAGGGGCGTAGCCAGGGGGTTGGTCCGGGAGCTGGTGGGGTCATAGAGGGTTGTTGCGCCGGTGGCCCAACTGTGGTTGCCCTGGTTCTGCTGCTGGTCGGGCAACAGGTTCAGTTGGTCGTAGCGGTAGTGGAAACCGAACTGGAGTTCGTGCCGCCCAACGATCTTGGTGGCGTTGTCGTCCAGGATGGCATAGGTCATCCGGGAGGCCTGGGTGTTGTCCGTCTCGAAGTAGTAGCCGTACCCGTAATCCAGACCAGTGTCATAGAGGCCAGGCCATCCGGCCACATTGAGAGGATTCGGGAGCCCCAGTTCATCCGCATACTTCACGCCCGGCTCTCCGGTTCCCATCCACCAGGTGGAACGGGCGCCGCTGAGCATCACCTCGTTGAACAATGTCGGCGAGAAGGTGCGGACCCAGGAGAGCGCCAGGTTCTTGTTTGGCTCCAGCCTCCGCACCGTGCCGGCCACGTTGTTCAGCATGGGCTGGGTGAATTTCTGGGAGAACTGCCAGGTGTCGCCCTGCGTGTAACGGCCGTACAAGCGGTCGTTGTCGCTGAAGCGGTGGTCAATGCGGGTGGTGATAGTCCACTGCCGGGTGGTATTGGGTACGGCTCCCCACCAGTTGTTGTCCACCAGCGGGTTGACCTGCGGGTGGGTCGGCAAGGGGGTGATGCTGAACAGGTATTTGGCCAGGGGGCTGATCCGGGCCGGGTCAACTACGTTGGGCACACCCCGGTAGGCCATCTGCTGCCGGTCCCAGCTTTGCAGGTTGGTGGTCCAGGGATCATAGATCTTGTACTGTCTGCCC
>CAYVGN010000222.1:0-5751 GCA_964451215.1 uncultured Acidobacteriota bacterium | reverse complement strand
ATTTCTACCCCATGACGCCCTCTATCCCTGTGTGCGCGTAGTCTTCACGACCGTAGTCAAGGGAAGAAACTAGGCGGTCACGGTACTAGCCTAAAGCCTCTAGCCTAAAGCCTATAGCCTGTAGCCTATAGCCTATTCCGAGGGGCGGGTGGCGGCAGAGGCGGGGGAGCCCGCGTAGTAGCCGGTGCGGGTGCGAACGAACAGCTTACTCTTGCCGGGGGCCGATGCCCTGACCTGGACGGCGTGGTAGCGGCCGTCCTGGGCCGGGTCGCTGGGCCGGTAGGTCAGCACGTACTGGTTGCGGATGTCGTGGGCAACCTTGGTGGCGACGCCTTCCACCTCGTTCACGTCCCTGGGGAAGAAGGCCAAGCCGCCGGTGGCCTCCGAGATGGCCTCCATCGCCTTGCGGGCCCGCCGGGCTGCCCGCGCGTTCTCCTCGCCCAGCAGCCCCGCGGTGTAGATCACCGCCTCGGACCGCTTCACGTAATCGAGCAACTGCTCCAGGCTCATCCGGCTGGCGTTGTCTTCGCCGTCGGTCACCACCAACAGCACTTTCTTACTCTTGCGGCCGCTCTCCTTGAGGTGGTCAATGGACATCTGGATGGCGTCGTAGAAGGCCGTGCCGCCGCGCGAGTCGATCTTTTCCAGGCCCTCCTTCAGCTCCTCGATATTGCTGGTGAAGTCCTTGTCCAGGAACGCCTCGTCGTTGAAGTTGACAATGAACACCTCGTCCTGCGGATTGCTGGTGCGGACGAAGGTGAGGGCGGCGGCGTTCACCTTGGGGCGCTTGTCGCGCATGCTGCCGCTGTTGTCCACGATGATCCCGACCGAGACCGGGATGTCCTCGCGCTTGAAGTCGCGGATGGCCTGCTCGACCTCGTTATCGTAGACCCTGAAGTTGTCGCGGGTCAGGTTGGTGACCAGGTGCTTGTCCTTGTCCAGCACCGTGGCGTGCAGCACCACCAGCCTGGTCTCCACGCTGAACCTGTAGAGGTCGCCCTTCTGGGCGCTCGGGGGGAGAGGGGTGGAAGAAGCTGGCGCCGCCGGCCGCGAGAGCGGCCGACGCGGCTGCTGGGCCGCCAGCAGCGGGGAAAGCAACACCGCGGCCAGAACCATCCCCATTGCCGCGCCGCGCGGATCACTGGCTTGGCGCATAGTAGCCCGACTTGGTGTAGACGTGCAGCGACGGCAAACCACGCGGCGGATTCAGCTTCACCCGGATCTTCCGCCACTTCCCGTCCTTACTCGCATTCGTAGGGACGTAGCCCAGCAGGTACTGGTTGCGCAACTCGACGCCGATCTTTCCCGCGATGTCCGGCAGCTCGTTCAGGTTGTCCACGGCAAACTGGCGGCCGCCGGTGGTTTCGGCCAATTCGGTCAGCAGGCTCGGGCCGGCGACTTCCTCCGGCGTGGGCCGGGACCCGTAAGGGTTGTAGATCCCGATGGCGTAAAGTTGCACGTCGGATTCCTTCACCAGCCCCTTGATCTCGTTCTCGGTGTAACGGCTGTGGTTGTCGCCGCCGTCGGAGATGATCAGGACCGCCTTCTTCTGGTGCCGGGCATGCCGCATGTGGTTGATCGCCAGGTAGACGGCGTCGAGCAGGGCGGTGCGCCCCTTGGCCATGGTGAACACCAGCTTGTTCTGGATCTCCTCCAGGCTGGTGGTGAAGTCCGAAACCAGCCGCGGCTGCTCGTTGAAGTCCACCAGGAAGAACTCGTCGGTCGGGTTGGCGGTCTTGAAGAACTGCAGCACGGCCATGCGCGACTTGTCGATCTTGTTGGCCATGCTGCCGCTGGCGTCAAACACCAGGCCCAGGGAAATGGGGACATCCTCGCTGCTGAAGTGCGCGATCTTCTGCTGGGCCTTGTCCTCGAACACCTGGAAGTGCTCCTTCTCCAGGCCGGTCACCAGGCGGTTCAGGGGATCAACGACGGTGACGGGCACCAGCACCAGGTTGACGTCCACCTGGATGGGCCGGTCGCGGGTTTTCAGTCCGGAGGCAGAGGGAGGAGGGGTCTTGGAGCGGTCGGGGAGGAGCTTGGCCTGTCCATCGTCGGCGCGCCTCCCCCCGGCGATCCCCGTCGTCAGCAAGGCAACCAGGACAGCCAAACACGCGCGCTGGATTCTGACTGGCATGTCCGTGGGCGGTCAACTGCGGGCCCAGTCGCCGCCACCTCCGACGGGCTCAACTGGATTCTACCACAGGGGCAAGCGATGTGGTAAGATACGTCGTACTTCAACATCCCGGTACCCAACATCCGAGCGGGTTGCTAGATTGGCTGGAAGTCAAATCCTCGCAGTCATTCCCGCACGCTACCAATCCAGCCGTCTCCCCGGCAAGCCACTGCTGCTGATCGGTTCGCGGACCATGCTGGAGTGCGTGTGGGGCCAGGTGCGGGGCTCGCGCCTGGTCACCCGGGTGGTGGTGGCCACCGATGACGAGCGGATCGAGCGGGCCGCGCAGGCCTTCGGCGCCGAGGTGTTCCTGACCGACCCCGGCCACGCCTCGGGCACCGACCGGGTAGCCGAGGTGGCCGCACGGGTCCCGGAAGCGGCCCTGGTGGTGAACGTCCAGGGAGACGAGCCGTTCCTTCACCCTGAGGCCATTGACCAGGCCATCGAGCCGATGCTGAAGCCGGCGGCCGCGCCGGTGTGCACGCTGAAGACTGCCCTGGCCAGCGCCGAGCAGGCCGCTGACCCCAACGTGGTCAAGGTGGTGACCGACCGGCAGGGGCGCGCCCTCTACTTCTCCCGCGCCCGCCTGCCTTACATCCGCGACGCCGCGGACGCCGCGGCCGTCGCCTGGTACAAGCACCTGGGCCTGTACGTCTTTGAGCGCCAGTTCCTGCTGCGCTTCCCCACGCTGCCGCGGGGACCGCTGGAGCGGCTGGAGAAGCTGGAACAACTGCGGGTGCTGGAAAACGGCTATTCCATTCAGGTGGTCGAGACGGTCCACGATTCCCTGGGGATCGACACGGAGGAAGACCTGGCCCAAGCCCGGGTGCGTGTCGGGACTGAGGCTGCTGCCACTTCACAGGCAGGGGCGACCTCGCCGCAGCAAGTCGGCGGTGGCGACTTCAGGTCATCCGTGCCAGGCCAGGGAGCCAGTGGGGTGGGCGGCGGCAAGCCCGCCCCTCCGACGGGAGCCGAAGGAAATGCCTAAGTACATCTTCATCACCGGCGGCGTGGTTTCTTCCCTGGGCAAGGGGCTGGCGGCGGCCTCCATCGGGGCGCTGCTGGAGAGCCGCGGGCTGCGGGTTACCCTCCAGAAGTTCGACCCCTACCTGAACGTGGACCCTGGCACCCTCAGCCCCTACCAGCACGGGGAGGTGTTCGTCACCGATGACGGGGCTGAGACCGACCTGGACCTGGGCCACTACGAGCGCTTCACCAACGCCCGGCTCACCCGCGACCACAACCTGACCACCGGACGCATCTACGAACAGATCATCGCCAAAGAGCGCCGCGGCGAGTACCTGGGCAAGACCGTGCAGGTCATCCCCCACGTCACCAACGAGATCAAGGCGGGCATCAAGAAGGTGTCGCAGGACGTGGACGTGGTGATCGTGGAGGTGGGCGGCACGGTGGGCGACATCGAGTCGCTGCCCTTCTTGGAGGCCATCCGCCAGATGCGCCAGGATGAGGGCCGCGAGAACACGCTCTACATCCACCTCACCCTGGTTCCCTACATCGCCAGCGCCGGGGAGTTGAAGACCAAGCCCACCCAGCACAGCGTCAAGGAGCTGTTGCAGATCGGGATCCAGCCCGACATCCTGCTGTGCCGCACCGAGCGCTTCCTGCCGCGGGAGCTGAAGGCCAAGATCGCGCTGTTCTGCAACCTCGTGGAAGACGCCGTGATCACCGCCCGGGACGTGGCCTCAATCTACGAAGTGCCGATCTGGCTGGGGCAGGAGGGCCTGGACGAGATCATCCTGCGCTACCTGCAACTGCCAGCCGGGGAACGCGACCTGCGCCATTGGCACGACCTGGTGCGCCGCCTCAACAACCCCCGCGACGAAGTCGCCATCGGCATCGTGGGCAAGTACGTGGAGCTGGAAGACTCCTACAAGAGCCTGAAGGAAGCGCTGGTGCACGGCGGCCTGGCCCACAGTCTGCGCACCAACATCCACTGGATCGAGGCCGAGGGGGTGATGGGGGAGGGCTGGCATTCGCAACTGGACAGCGCGGACGGCATCCTGGTGCCCGGCGGCTTCGGCAAGCGCGGCATCGCCGGGATGATCAACGCCATCCACTACGTCCGCGTCCACAAGATCCCCTACTTCGGCATCTGCCTGGGCATGCAGTGCGCGGTGATCGAGTTCGCTCGCCACGTGTGCGGGCTGGAAGGCGCCGACTCCAGCGAGTTCGACCCGGCCACCCCGCACCGCGTCATCTATAAGCTGCGCGAGTTGCGCGGCATTGACGAGCTGGGCGGCACCATGCGCCTGGGCGCCTGGCCCTGCAAGCTGGACCCCGACAGCTTCGCCTGCCAGGCCTACGGCAAGGTGGAAATCTCCGAGCGGCACCGCCACCGTTATGAGTTCAACCGCGAGTACGAGCAGGCCCTGACGGCCGCCGGCCTGCGCATCACCGGGGCCACGCCGGACGGCACCTACGTCGAGATCGTTGAGGTCCGCAACCACCCCTGGTTCCTGGGCTGCCAGTTCCATCCCGAGTTCAAGTCCAAGCCGCTCGATCCGCACCCGCTGTTCAAGGCTTTCATCGGCGCGGCCTACCAGCACCGGCGACAGCGGCAGGAGCGGATGCGGGAGCTGGCCGCCCAGCCCTTCCTGCGCGGTCGAGCCAGGTAAAGGCAAGCAAAACCGGGGTTGATGTCTTCGCATCGCGATGCTAATATCATCTTGATGCGTACCACCCTGAACCTGCCCCAGGATGTTTACCGGGTTGCGCGTTCCTTGGCCCAAGCCAAGGGCCTGTCCATGGGGGAAGCCATAGCCGAACTGGTCCGGCAAGGCCTGCGTTCCAGCATCCCCATGGATACCGAGAAGCCGTTTCCTAGCTTTGTGCTTCCCAAGGGAGCCAAACCCATTACCCTGGAGGACACGCTCGAAGCGGAAGACGAGCTTTGAGGCCATACCTGCTCGACGTCAACGTCCTAATCGCACTTGCGTGGCCGTCTCATGTGCACCACGGGGAAGCACAGAAATGGTTCGCGAGGCGGAGGACGGCAGGGTTTCGAACCTGTCCCCTGACCCAGATCGGGTTCGTTCGCATTTCCTGCAACCCGAAGTTCAGCCCCGAGGCGGTATCAGCGAGGGAGGCGCTGGCGCTTCTGGCTCGAATCACTGCGCTTCCGGAGCACAGCTTTTGGCCCGACGACCTTGCGCTGAGCCAAGCGATTGGCAGCGACGAGCTGGTTGTTGGCCATCGCGAAATCACGGACGCCTACCTGTTGGCGCTTGCCAAGGCTCATGGAGCAACACTCGCCACACTGGACCGTTCGGTTATGTCGCTGCCGGGAGCTGACGCTGGAGGCGCTGAGTTGATCCAAGAATCTGCAAATGGCGATGGCCGGCGCCACCTCCCATGAGCAGCCGCAGCGTTCGTCGAGGCACGCTACCCGCTGCTACAAGCCGGTCGTTTTTCCTGATCGCGGGTCCGCGCCTCATCGAGTCCGAGGAGCACACGCTGCGGATGGTGCGAGCCATTGCCCAATGTCACTTACTTAAGCTTGTGGGCTTGCCTGGGAGCGCATCCCGCCCTGCGGGATGGCCTGCAACTTATTGAAT
>CAYVGN010000221.1:0-5793 GCA_964451215.1 uncultured Acidobacteriota bacterium | reverse complement strand
CGCCCCTTCAGCCGGGAGGAGTTCCGCCCCATCCTGGATCGCATCACCATCGGCCTGGAGATCCTGCTGGTCTTCATCGGCACCCTGACCCTGGGCATCGGCGGGGTCGGCGTGATGAACATCATGCTGGTGTCGGTTACCGAGCGGACGCGCGAGATCGGCATCCGCAAAGCGGTTGGCGCCACCCGCAGCCGCATCCTCTCCCAGTTCCTGTGTGAAGCCCTGACGCTTACCGCCATCGGCGGCGTCCTGGGCCTGGTGATCTCCCTGGCCATTGTTTCGGCGGTGGGCACCGTTCCGCTGATGGGAGAGCTGATGGAGGATGCCACCGGGCGCGCCGACATCACCCTGCGCGTTTCCCTCCACACGCTGGCCATCTCCACCCTGGTCCTGGCCCTGGTTGGCCTGCTCAGCGGCTTCCTCCCCGCGCTGAAAGCCGCCCGCATGGACCCCGTCGAGGCCCTGCGTTACGAATAAGGGCCGGTCTGGGAACGCGGTGTTAGAATGGGGGCTGCCAATGCCCAAAGAGTACAGCCCCTTCACGCCAGGGCAGCCCGTTCCGATCGAGTTCTTTGTCGGACGGGCTGCTGAGGTAGCTCGCCTGAAGACCGCGCTCAACGAGGCAACCTCTGGTCGTTTACGGGTGGCGTTTCTGTCTGGGGAGCGTGGCATTGGCAAGAGTTCGCTCGCCTCCCTTGTGAGGTTCCTGGGAGAACGGGATGACCAAGTCTTGGGCCTCCACACCTTCCTTGGCGGCGTGACTTCCCTGGAAGAAATGGTCCGCCGTGTTCTGGACCGTCTCCTCAAGGAAAGTATCGGAAAGACGTGGCACTCGAAGATCCGGGAGTTTTTCGGCAATCGCATCCGGGAAGTGGGGCTCTTTGGGGTTAGTGTAGAGTTCGGCGTTTCTGAGAAGGACCTGACCCGGTTGGTTCACGACTTCGTTCCAACTCTGCGAAGACTTGTTGAGCGGTTGAAAGAGGAAAAAAAGGGTATCTTCCTGATTCTGGACGACATCAACGGCTTGGCTTCGTCCGAGCCCTTCGCTCACTGGCTCAAGAGCCTAGTCGACGAAATCTCGACGGCGCGGGAACGGCTTGCCCTATGCCTGGTTCTGGTCGGCCTGGAGGAGCGCAGGCAGTCCTTAATAGGGCACCAGCCATCCCTGGCACGGGTGTTTGATGTGGTGGATATCCGCCCATGGAGCGAAGACGAGACCAGCAGCTTCTTTCAGAATTCCTTTTGCGCTGCCGGCATGCAGGTTGAGGATGTTGCTCTGAGAGTTCTTAGCATGCACGCGGGCGGTCTTCCGGTTCTCGCACACGAGATTGGCGACGCCGCTTTTCGCGCCGATAAGGACGATCGCATTGACGAAAGCGACGCGTGGGCGGGCGTGTTGACGGCCGCTGACATTGTGGGGCGCAAGCACCTCGAGCCGCAGGTCTTTCGAGCCATCCGCAGCCCGCACTACCGGGCGATCCTAAGGAGGGTCGGCACTGCACCATTCAGTATGGAGTTCAAGCGCAGCGACCTGCGCGGGGGCCTCTCGCTAGGGGAGGCGAAGGTGCTTGACAACTTCCTCACGCGAATGAAGAAGCTCGGTGTGGTCCGGCCCGAGCCCGAGGAGGGGCCAGGCTACTATCGCTTCGTCAACCGTCTCCATTACCTCTACATGTGGATGGAGGCCGAGCGGGCTCGCAAGACTGGTCAGCTTGGCCACCTCGTGAAGAGTTGGCTCTGAGGGCTCCCAGGCGCGTTTGTTCAAGTTTCACTCCCCCGAGTTCTTCCAATACTCAAACGGATCGTAGTGGACGATGCCGCGGAAAGCCTCCAACTCCGTTGCCTTCCGCAGGTAGTAGCGAAAACAGGCCTTGCCCTCCACCACTTCCTCGCCGCTGCTGGCAACGACGTAGTGCACGCCCTCGTACTCGATCTGCACCAGCGAATGCCAGTGAGGCTTGGGGCGGACGGTGGTGACGCACAGGGCCCAAGCGGCCCCCGGCTGGGCCCACTCCACGATGTCGGGCGCGGGCGGGGGCAAGCGGCGGCGGGCCTGCCACCGGTCGAACAGGTCGTGGGCCGCCCCTGCCAGCCAGAAGGGCAGCGAGGGCAGCGGCTCCACCGTCAGCCGGCCGGCCAGCGTCCGCACCACCCCCTCGATCATGAAATACAGCGAGAGCAAAGGCCCGGGTGTGAGGGAGAAGGATAACCAGCCGAGAACTCCCAGGCCGAAAGAAGTGCTGTACAGATTCCGGCCCGCCAGTTCCGGCGCCGTCATCACGGTGCCGGAAAACGCGCCGAAGCTTTTCAGATACCCGATGAACAGCGTGATGTAGAGGCCGAAGGCGACCAGGGCCTGGAGTATGCCCGAGAGGATGGTGCCGGAGACGGGATCGGCCTGATAGGGCCGGCGGTAGCGCGCCGGCAGCAGGCTGAGAAAGGCGTCGCGCAACTCGTAGAGCATCGAGCGCTCTCCACGACCGCCGCGGCAACTGCGGCAAAGACCGGTTCAGAAGCGCAGAAACGGGTAGAGCAGCCAGCCAAACACTGAGCCGATGGGTTGGCTGCGGGCGCGGACCAGGGCCAGCCGGTACAGCGACTCGGCTGCCAGGTAAATGGCGACCAGGTGCGCCAGGCCAAAGCGCATGCCGAGCATGGCCAGCAACTGCAGGCCGGCCGCCAGCAACAGCACCAGTGCCGAGAGCTGGGTGCCGCGCGCGGCCAGGTAGTCGTACTGCTGCTCCAGTTCCAGTTGGCGGGCTGCCGGGAGGTAGCCGCACAGGATGGTGCAGGCGTGGACGCGGTCGCGGCTGCGCTCGTACTGGGCCAGCCGGGCTAGCTGCGCCGGCGTCCGGTCGCGGACGTACTCGCGGCGCGCCGGGCGGCTCTCGTCGGCTTTCTTCAGGCGGAACACGTACCGCCGGTAGATCCCCTTCCCCTCCTGGATGTAACCGACCGGCTCGTACACGGCGTCTTCAATTCGGACGGGCTCTGGGCCGAGCAGGACCGGGTCGCGGAACACCGAGCGAATTTCCAGGTCCCAGGGCTGATCAATGAGCGGGCGCAGTTCATCGCGCTCGGCCGCAAACTCGGCGACCTTGCGCCGGCCCTTGGGCGAGCTGTCGGCTTCGCGGCCGCGCGCTATGTTCCAGAGGCCGTAGACCGCCGTGATGGCGAAGGACCCGACGGGGCCCTGCGCGCCGAGCCACCAGAAGAACCGGATGATCTGCTCGATGGTGACGAAGATCACCACCGGCGCCCAGGCTGGCATCACCTCTTCGCGCGTGAAGAGGTAGACGGTCAGGTTGAGGCTGACGATGCCGAACAACAGGATGGAGGCCAGCGACGCGCCGCGCATCGGCAGGCCCCACTCCGTCTGCCAGCGCTGGAGCAACGGCGTGGGCAGCAGGCCGGTGACCGGAAACAGGTAAGTGAGCCACTCGTGCTGGCGATAGCGCCGCCGGCGCACCCGCAGGTCAGCGGCCACCGCGCGCTCCGTCTCCAGGCTGTAGGGAAAGACCTTCCGCACCACAAACCGATCTTCCCACTTGCGCAGGCCGTAGCGGTACGTGTAGGACGTGCCGGCGCCCGGCTCCAGGCCGATCACCTCGTAAAGGGTGTTTTCGAACTGGACGGCAGTGCCGGGATGCGCCGGGCGAATCCGGTCGCCAGGGATGCGCGCCTGCCACCCCGGCTTTTCATACATGGTGTAGATGAACAGGTCGAAGCCGGAAGAGGGGTCCGGGCGGACGACCCGGTCGGCGGGAATAGCAGAGGGCAAAGCCATCACCTCAAAGTCCAAAGTCCAAGGTCCAAAGTCCAAAGTCCAAGGTCCAAAGTCCAAGGTCCAAAGTCCAAAGTCCAAGGTCCAAAGTCTAAAGTCCAAGGTCCAAAGTCCAAGGTCCGAAGTCCAAAGTCCAAGGTCCAAAGTCCAAGGTCCGAAGTCCAAAGTCCAACAGGATCCTGAAGGACCGGCCCTGTTGTCATTACCGAGGGAACCGATCCCGCTATGCGGGAGCGTCGGCCCCCGCAATGACAGGCAGACAGGGTTTTCACCGTGCCGCTGACCGAGGGCGGCCGTCGGGACGATATTTTGCAGCCTGGAAAGAAATATTTCCAGTGCTTGTCCAGCCCGCGCGAAGCGCCGGGAGTCAACCGGGGACCGCCGGAGGCGCTGACTCTGTGCTCCTCTCTGGGCGGTCGGCGGATGCAAGGCGCGGGCAGGTGAGAACCCCGCCCCTACAGCAGGGAACGGTAGACGGCGAGCGTGGCGTGGGCGGCCGCCTCCCAGGTGAAGCAGCGGGCGCGGGCGTGGCCCCGGGCGCCCCACTCGGCGCGCCAGGCCTGGTCCTGGAGAAGGCGGCGCGCTGCCTCTGCCATTCCCTCCACATCCTGTGGATCCAGGAGAATGGCTGCGCCGCCGACGATCTCCGGGACCGAGGAAACATTGGAGGCGATCACCGGCAGGCCGCGCGTCATGGCCTCCAGCAGCGGGAGGCCGAAGCCTTCCTCGAGCGAGGGAAACAGCAGCGCGGCCGCCTCGGCATAAAGCGCATCCAGCGTCTGCTGGTCCACGTAGCCGAGCAGCCGAACGCGGTCCCCGAGCCTGTGTCGCCGGATGAAGTCCACCACCGCGCCGGCTTCGTGTCCCGCGCCGCCGGCCGCCACCAGGCGCACTCTGCCCGGCAGGCGCGCTACCGCCTGCACCGCCGCCAGCGTGTTCTTGCGCACCTGCACGGCGCCCACGGCCAGAAAGAACGGGTCCGGACCCGCGAGTTTCCGCGCGCGCTGCCGCGCGGCCTCAGAGGGCTCAGGCGGGGCCTGGTCCACTCCGTGGTGGATCACGACGCAGGCATCGGCCTCGACCGGCAGGAGGCGGCAAAGCTGGTCGCGCGTGTAGGCGGAGACGCAGATGATGCGGTCGGCGCGCGCCACCGCGTCACCGACGATCGTTGAGAAGCGCGCGCGGAACGAAGGCCTCGCGTAGCGCTCGCTCGACAGCGGGAACACGTCGTGCACCGTAACCACCTGCCGCCGGAAGCGGTAGCGCGGGAGCCGCTGGTTAAGACCGTGGAACAGGTCCACCGAACCCGGGAGGCGGAAGTTGAAGGGTTCCTGAAGCCAGCAGGAGCGGAAGCGCAGGCCGGCGAAGTGCCGCCGCAGGCCAGCAAAGCGCGGCCAGCGGGCGCACAGCGTCAGTTCCACCTCCGCCAGCCGGGCCAGTTCACGGACCAGCCGGTCGCAATAGCGGGCGACGCCGGAGGGTTCCGCGTCCAGCGCGTAGGTTGCGTCCAGGGCCAGCCGCACAGCTCATTGTATTCGCCTCAGGAGCGCCGGGAGCAAGCATCTACCACTTAGTCTGGATTGTTCGCGAATGCAAGTCGTGGACCTCGAGAAACAGGCCATTCGCTGGGCGAAAAGCATCCCGCACGACGGGATCGCTGCGCTCGCGATGACAGTGTGTCTGAGCGGTAATTGTCATCCCGAGGCCGTTGAGGCCGAGGGATCCGCTTTTTTCCCTGCTTCTGCAAGCCCCGAGGCTGGGATTCGCGAATTATCCGGGCTGGAACCTCCAACCTACCACCTGCCACCCGCAACCCGGCTCACACCCCGTACTCCTTCAGCTTGCGGTAGAGGGTGGTCTTGCCGATGCCCAGCAGACGCGCCGCCAGCACCTTGTCGCCGCGCGCCGCAGCCACCGCCTGCAGGATAGCTCGCTTCTCCAGTTCTTCGAGCGGGATGACCTGGTTGGTGGCCTCGGGGAGCGAAGGAAGCGGCTGTACCCGGTTCTGG
>CAYVGN010000220.1:0-5802 GCA_964451215.1 uncultured Acidobacteriota bacterium | reverse complement strand
CCATGCACGCTGGCGCGAGATGCACCAGTCGGGGCGGTTGGCGATCATCTGGTAGATGCGGTCGTAGCCCCACGCCGGCGACCACTTCACCCGGGCCACCTCTTCCAGCGCCCGCCGCCGCAGCTCATTGCGCTCCATGCCGATGAACCACTGCTCGGTGGCGCGGAAGACGGTGGGGCGGTGGCAGCGCCAGCAGTGCGGGTAGGAGTGCCGCACCTCGTCGGCGGCCAGCAGCAGGCCGCGCGAGCGCAGCATCTCGATGATCACCGGGTTGGCCTCGAACACCTGAAGGCCCGCCAGTTCGCCGGCCTCCGGCGTGAACCGCCCCTTGCCGTCCACCGGGCAGTAGATGGGCAGTCCGTACTGCTGCCCCACCACGTAGTCTTCGTGGCCGTGGCCGGGAGCGGTGTGCACAATGCCGCTGCCCTGCTCCAGGGTGACGTGCACGCCCAGGATTACGGGGACGTCGCGATCGAGGAACGGGTGGCGGAAGCGCAGGCCCTCCAGTTCGCGGCCGCTCACCTGAGCCCGCGCCGCACCCAGCTCCAGGCCGGTCCTCCCCGACAACTGCCCGGTGAGTTCGCGCGCGAACAAGTAGGCGCGGCCGTCACTCGCCTCGTGCACGACGTAGATGAAGTCCGGGTGTACGGCCAGGGCCATGTTGGCCGGCAGCGTCCAGGGCGTGGTCGTCCAGATGATGGCGCGCAGGTTTGGACCGAAGCGCTGCGGCTCCCCCGCCGCCTGCGGAAAGGGCACCCAGATGGAGGGGCTGGCGTGGTCCTCGTACTCGACTTCGGCCTCGGCCAGTGCCGTCTCGCAATAGATGCACCAGTGGACCGGACGCTGGCCCTTGTATACGTAGCCCTTCTCCAGGAAGATCAGGAAGGCGCCAGCGATGGTCGCCTGGTAGTCGGCGCTCATCGTCAGGTAGGGGTTTTCCCACTCGCCGAACACGCCCAGGCGCTTGAAGTCTTCGCGTTGCAGCCTTACGTACTTCTCAGCGTAGCGGCGGCACTCCTGCCGGATCTCGTACCGCGTCATGGAAGCCCTGCGGGAGCCTAGCTCCTGGTCCACCCGGATTTCGATGGGCAGGCCGTGGCAGTCCCAACCCGGCAGAAACGGGGCGTCGAAGCCTGCCATGGAGCGCGACTTGACGATTAAGTCCTTGACGATCTTGTTCTGCGCCGTGCCCAGGTGGATGTTCCCGTTGGCGTAGGGCGGCCCGTCGTGCAGCACGAACAGCGGCGCGCCCCGCCGGCGCTCCCGGATTCGTTCATAGAGCCTCTCACGCTCCCACCGCTCCAGGATCTGTGGTTCCCGTTGCGGCAGGTTGGCCTTCATCGGGAAGCCCGTCCGTGGCAGATTGACCGTGCTTTTCAAGTCGAGGGGCGCCTTCATCCGTTAACCTCTGCGGCAGGGCGGCAATCGTAGATTATAACATTCTGGGGCGGCGGCCTTCGGCAGGCTTGGCCGGGCTGGTTCAGCCGGCCGCCCTCGGCTTCCAGATTTTGGTAACCTTGAGGTGGGCTAGGTCGTCTATTGGCATGGCAAGGCGGGCGAACTTATGGAGTTGCAGCCGCAGCCTTATGCTAGAATAAGGGGAGTTGGAACCGAGGGTTGCCGGACTTGCAGAGGTGCCGCTGCGCTGGCTACGGGAAACGGGAATCCCGGTTTCATTTTCGGTAGAATGGGTGTCGGCCTTGGGCGGCTGAGTTCCACGAGGCCATAGGGAACGCGAGCGATGGCCACCAACCCGCTTCCTTCTGCTTTCGAGCCAGAGATCCACCTCAAACGGCTGTTGGTGGAAACCGACGAACCCTGGTACGTCTCTCTGGTCAACAACCTCAGGTGGTTGTTCAGCCGCAAGAAGGAGCCTCCGCTTCAGGTCAGCTCGAAGCCCGTCCCCGTTAAGGATATCTGGGGCGACTACCGCTACGGCAAGATCTCGGCCCCGGCTTCGTTGGCTATTCATGCGGTGATGATCGCCCTGCTGCTGGTGAGCGGCCGCATCGTGGTGAAGCAAGGCAGGCAACTTGTCCAGCAGGCAGTTGCGCTGGTGGCCCCTGATCCCGGTTTCTACGTTCCGCCGGCGGACCAGCAGATGCGCGGCGGTGGTGGCGGCGGCGACCGTTCGCCGGAGCCTCCGTCCAAGGGCCGGGCGCCCCGATTCGACTGGGAGCAATTCACCCCGCCCACGGTGATCATCCGCAACGAGAACCCCAAGCTGCCCATGGACCCCACTCTGCTGGGACCGCCGCAAATCAAGCTGCCCGAGGTCAACATCGCGCAGTATGGCGATCCGCTGGGCAAGATCGGTCCGCCCTCGGCTGGTCCCGGCGCGGGCGGCGGCATCGGCACCGGTTACGGCGGCGGCATCGGGTCCGGTCGCGGCGGCGGATATGGTCCGGGGGAGGGCGGCGGCTTCGGCGGCGGCGTGTTCCGCATGGGCGGCGGCGTCAGCGCGCCGCAGCTGATCTACCGGGTCGAGCCCGAGTACACCGAGGAGGCCCGCAAGGCCAAGTACCAGGGCACCGTGGTGCTGTATGCCGTGGTGGACGTGGACGGACTGGTGCGCAACGTGCGCATCGTGCGCAGCCTGGGCCTGGGACTGGATGAGAAAGCGGTCGAAGCCGTCAAGCAGTGGAAGTTCAAGCCCGGCACGAAAGACGGCAAGCCCGTTCCCGTAGCCGCGTCCATCGAAGTGACTTTCCGCTTGCTCTAGGGACTGCTCGCTTGGGCTTCCCGCCTCCGGCCCCCGGAAAAAATGCACAGCCCGCTAGCGGCGCAGCGACCTTATCAGCTACCTTCCCGCTGGCCGATGAAATCACCACCGGGCGCCGGCATCCGCCGGCAGCATCGGCGTTCATCGGCGCGGATCGGCGGTGAATCCCTGAAGCCTCAGGAGGCGGATGGCATTGCCCGCCAGGATCTTTCCGGCGACCGTGGGCGTGGGAGCCAGGCGGCGAATGGTGGCGATCTGGCGGGCGCCTATGCACTTCTCGCCTTCGCCGTCGCGATCGTTGCAGTCGCTTCCGTAAAGCAGCTTGTCCTGGTGGCGGGCCAGGAACTCGCGGGCATGTTCCTCGTCGCGCAGCAGCGCGTTCAGGCCGGAGCCGGCCGAGAGATCCCCGTACATGTTCGCATGATCGGCCAGCAGGCGGTCCGTGATGCCGCCCGGAGTCACCCGGGTCTTCGGATACATCACCGCCTGGTCGTGGTTCTTGGCGATGTTGCCCCACCAGGTTTGGGCGTGACCGATGAAGTTCACGCGGGTATGCTTCCCCAGGATCCTGTGGAACCGCTCGATTCCGGTGTTGTAGGCTCCGTGCTGGAAGTGCATCAGGATGGGCACATGGAACTGACGGGCGATCTCCGCTAGCATTTCGATATGCCGGGAATCGCACTCGACCCGGAACTTCTGCTCGCCGATGCCGATCGCTCCGGCCCTCAGGTACTTTTCGATTTCCCGCCGGGCGCCCGGCAGGTCCGGGACTTCATTGGCGAAAAACAGGAAGCGGCTTGGGCGGCGGCGGGCGAGTTCGAGCACCGACTGGTTGCCGCCTGCATTCGCATCCAACCCGTACAACGAGCCCGCCGGCAGCAGCACGGTCAGGCTGATTCCCATCTTGCGCTGGTGGGCAATCAGGTCCTCATCGGAACGGCCGCTGTAATTCGTATGCTGGTGGATGTCAATGATCGTCTCCGTGTCTGGTTCGGTCTTGGGCAGCAACAAGGCGGCGGCCGTCGTCCCCAGGAAAGCCCGCCGGCTCATCGGATTGCATGTCATGTCGGCAAAGAATAGCAGAACAGAAGCAGCACAAGGCCCCCGCCGAAAGGTGAGAGGATGGGTTCGGGGGTCTGTGTCCTTTGAACCTTTATGGTGGATTTGCCGCGCCTTCGGCTCGCAGGCAGCAGGACGAAAAGTCCTCAGGGCACCGTTATTCCGTTGTTCCGGAAAGGCGTTCCCCGGCGCGGCTGTTTTGGCCCATAAGTTGCCTTTATGAAGGTATATGGCGCGCGGTAGCGTCGAGGTGCGCGAAGACGAGTGCAAGGGCTGCGGGCTATGTGTACAAGCCTGTCCGCCCAAAGTCCTGCGACAGTCCGGCTGGCTGAATCACTTCGGGTACCACCCGGTCGAGTATCTGGGTGAGGGGTGCACGGGCTGCGGGATTTGTTTCTATTGCTGTCCCGAACCCGGTGCCCTCACTGTCTACGTGGTGGAAAAGGAGCTGGTCGGTGCCTGAGCGGCGGCTGCAACTGGTCAAGGGCAATGACGCGGCAGCCAAGGGGGCGCTGCTGGCCGGATGTGAGGCCTTCTTCGGCTACCCCATTACCCCGGCTAGCGAGATCGCCGAGTCGGCTGCCTACTACTTCCCGAAGCTCGGCCGGGTCTTTCTACAGGCCGAGAGCGAGGTGGCGGCCATCAACATGGTGTATGGAGCAGCGTCGGCCGGACGCCGCGCCATGACCGCCTCCTCCGGTCCCGGCATCAGCCTGATGCAGGAGGGCATCTCCTACCTGGCCGGCTCCGAGCTGCCTTGTGTGATCGTGGACATCATGCGGGGCGGTCCTGGGTTGGGCAACATCGCCCCCGAGCAGGGCGACTACCACCAGGTGGTGCACGGTGGCGGCCACGGCAATTACCGTTCCTTGGTGCTGGCGCCGGCTTCGCCGCAGGAGATGTGTGACCTGACCATGCTGGCCTTCGAGCTGGCCGACCGCTACCGCAACCCCGCCGTCGTCCTGGCCGACGGCTTCATCGGCCAGATGATGGAGCCGGTGGAGTTCCCGGAAACGGCTCTGGCGCCTGCTCCGCCGGACTGGGCCGTCACCGGGACCGCAGAAACGCGCCACAACCTGATCAGTTCCATCTACCTGGAGCCGCCGGCGCTGGAGCGTCACAACGAGCGGCTGCAGGAGAAATATCGTCGCGCGCAGATGACCGAGCAGCGTGCGGAACTGTATCGCCTGGACGATGCCGAGGTGGTCTTCGTGGGCTACGGCATTGTCTCGCGTGTGCTGCGCTCGCTGGTGGATCGAGCGCACGAGCAGGGCATCTGCGCCGGCATGCTCCGTCCCATTTCCCTGTGGCCCTTTCCGGTGCAGGCGCTGCGGCAGGCGGCCGCCCGCGCCGCGCGCGTCGTGGTGGTGGAGCTGAGCAACGGCCAGATGGTGGATGACGTGCGGCTGGCGCTGGGCGGGCGCTGCCGCGTCGAGCTGTACACGCGGATGGGCGGCGTGGTACCCACCACCGAGGAACTGCTCCGGCTGGTGGCGCCGGTGGCGGTCTGAACTGCCAGGACACGGAGACAAGAACGTTGTTTCGCCGTGTGGTCGTGAAAAGGTGAAGCCGTGAAGGTCAAGCACGAACGCGCCAAGTCCTTCTACCCTGAGTACGTTCGCAAGAGCGGGCCGCGCGAGCAGACCCACTACTGTCCGGGCTGCGGCCACGGAATCGTCCACAAGCTGATCGCCGAAGCCGTCGACGATTTTCAAATCCAGTCGCGGACCGTGCTGGTCAGCCCCGTGGGTTGCTCGGTATTTGCTTACTGCTACTTCGACGTGGGTAACATCCAGGCGGCCCACGGCCGGGCGGCGGCGGTGGCCACTGGGGTGAAGCGCATGCTCCCCGAGAGTATCGTCATCAGCTACCAGGGCGACGGCGACCTGGCGGCCATCGGGTTGGCCGAGACGGTGCACGCCGCCAACCGCGGCGAGCCCATCTCCGTCTTCTTCATTAACAACGCCATCTACGGCATGACCGGAGGGCAGATGGCCCCCACCACCCTTTCCGGTCAGAAG
>CAYVGN010000219.1:0-5807 GCA_964451215.1 uncultured Acidobacteriota bacterium | reverse complement strand
GGTTGCCGTGCACGTAGGGGCGGCCGCCGCCGGCCGTTCGCGCCCCGCTCTTGAAGGCGTCGGGGTTGGTGGTGGTCACGCCTGGCGCCAGCAGCGTCAAGGCGATGAAGTTCCGCGTGATGAGCGGGGTGTTGATGATGGAGTTGGAGGTGATCACCGAACCGACGATGGTCGTTTCGGTGCTCAGCAGCGGAGCGACGCCGGTGACCTCAATGGATTCGGCCACCGCGCCGACCTCCATTTGAACGTCCACCCGGGCTCTCTGGTTGAGTTCGAGCACGATGCCGGGGCGTACGGCTACCTTAAACCCTGGTGCCTCGATTCTGAGTTCGTACGTACCGATCGGGATGCGCGGAAAGGCGTAGACACCAGCTTCGTTGCTCTGAGTGTCCCAGACGGTTCCGCGCTGGATGTCCCTGGCCGTGACCTTGGCGCCGGCAATGGCGGCGGCGCTTGGGTCAGTAACCGTGCCGGTAATCCCCGCGCTCACCTCTTGCGCCGAAACCGGCACAGCCGCCAGCCCGATCACGGCCAGCAGAAGCAGTGGGATGGTCAGGCCCTGGAAGAGACTTCTTTTCATGTGGATCTCCTTGTGTTTTGGGCCGCTTTCGGCCGGTTGAAGCGGAAGTGAGACTCGCAACGCATGCGCAAGCTCCGCACTCGCAGCCGCCGCCAGCGGCCTTCCGTTCCAGCACAGTCCCTGACTTGCAGACTTGACATGCGAATTGTAGGCCCGCTCGGAGAGCCTGTCAAGCCGAAAAACGGGATAATTCTATCTTCTGAAGCCGCGCCGCTGCTTATTCCACCACCACCAGCGTTTCGCCGGCGTTGACCGCAACTCCGGGGCGGGCGGTGATGCGCACCACGGCACCGGTCTTGGGCGACTTGATCTCGTTCTGCATCTTCATCGCCTCCACCACCACCAAGCCCTGCCCCGCCACGACGTTCTGCTTTTCCTCCACCAGCACCCGGATGACCTTGCCGGGCATCGGCGAAGTGACCTCCTGCCGACCTTCGGCGGAGAAAGCCGCGGCGGCGGCGGAGCACACGCGACGCGGATCGCGCAGCGTCACCGGGTAGGGGTAGGGGCGCCCGGCGATATGCGCCTTCAACTGGCCCGCCGTCTCTTCCAGCTTCACGGTGAAGCTGCGCCCGCCCAGCAGAATCGAGTACACGCCCGGCTCCACCTCCACCGCGTCAGCCTCCAGGGCGCGCCCATCAATTTGAAACGCGCTCCGGCCGCTCCGGGTCTCGATCTCGACCAGGTGCTCCCGGCCCGCCACTTCAACGACAAATTTCATCGGTGACAACCTGCCAAACTTGCCGGTTCATTCTGAACCCGGGAGCCGGGGCAACCACAAGCGAGCCGGGGCAACCACAAGGGTTGCCCCTACGTAGGCTCATTCTGAACCAGCGAGCAACAAGCGCTCGGCCAGTTCCAATGCGTCCACCGGCCAGAAGGCGCGGGGTCGCGGGTGGCGGACGTGCCCCAGGCCCTGGATGGGGCGGCAACTCAGCACCATCTGCCGCCACTGGAGCGGGATAGCGGCACGCCCGTGGACCGCGCCGAGCAGGGCCCCGGCGACAGCGGCATTGGTGTCGGTGTCGCCGCCAGCCATCACTGTCCGCACCACGCCTTCTTCCAGGTCAGGCGCGTGGAGCAACTGGCAAAAGGCGTTCTGGAAGGCCACCAGTACCCATCCCCGGCGCGCCGTCTGATAGTCAGCCGGGGGCTGCCGCGGGGCCCGCTCCAGGGCCTGTCGCACAGCGGCTTCGCGCCCCTGCGCCCTGGCCCAGGCCAGCGCGGCCTCATAGGCGGCCTGGGGGCCGTCCCCGCGAAAAATGGCGTGGGCAATGGCCATCACGTAGGCTGCCGCCACCTCGCGGCAAACCGGGTGCGGGTGCGTCAGTTGGCTGTCCGCGCGGGCACAGCCGGCCAGCTCCTCCGGCGCCCGCGCATATCCCCAAATCCCCAGCGGGCTGATCCGCATCAGTGCCCCGTTGGCCTGGCTGCTGCGGTCGGCGGACTGGCGCGCTGCTGCCGCTGCCGTTCCCGCCGCGATTCTCTCCTTGGTCGCAGCCAGCAGGGCGGTGTGGATGGTGCCGCCAATGTCGAACGGATTCGAGCGGTACCAGAAGGCGTAGGCGCGCACCGCGGCTTCCGGGTCATACCTGCCCACCTGTAGGATGGAGCGCGCCAGGGCCAGCGCCAGCTCGGAGTCATCGGTGGGCTGGCCGGCCAGCGTGTCCCAATTTCCGCCGTCGTCGAGTTCCCGCAAGCCCTGCGGGTAGTTGCCGGCAATCTCCTCGGCCGGCTGGAACTCGACCAGGCTGCCCAGCGCGTCTCCCGCCAACTGACCGAGCAGGCAACCCTGGGCGCGCGACAAGAGGCCGGGGTCGGCGATGCCGGCGCCCGGCTCGAGGCCCACCAGCGGGTATTCGCCTTCCGGTTCGCGCGGCGAGTCCAGCGCGCCCTGCCAACTACGCTGCGCCAAATCCTTTACGATGGCCGGCGCGCCCCCGAAACAACGCAGCGTCTCGCTCAGGCCCTCGCGCGAATAGCCGACGAGTTGACCGGCCTGATCGAGCAGTTCCCCGCCCGCAGCGCGCAGCAGCGCGTGACCGCCAGCATAGTCCCAGGCGCCCGGGGAGGTGAGCGAGACAGCCGCCACCCCTTCGCCGGCCGCCGCCAGCGCCAGCCGGTAGGCGATGCTGGGCACCACCCGGAAACGGGCCGGGGCGATCAGGCGGGCGTTGGCCAACGAGCGCCGCCCGGCGCCCGTCGAAAGCAGCACGATGTCGGAGCGGTCCAGCTTGGCGGGCCAGGGCCGGGGCTGCACCGCCTGGTCATTGCGCCGCAGCGGCCCGCAGCCTTCCGCCCAGGCAAACAGGTCACCGACGTCGTCGGGCGCGGCAAACGAGTAAACTACGCCGAGCACGGGCTGACCGTCACGCAGCAGGCCGATGGAGACGGCGGGACCGCGCCGGCCCCGCTGGTAGTCGCGCGTTCCATCGTTGGGGTCCACCAGCCAGCAGTGTGGCTCGCCGGCCGCGGCTCCCTGGTAGCCGGTCTCCTCGCCGCGGTAGCCGAAGCCGGGAAAGGCGTCCGCCAACTGCTTGCGGATGACCCATTCCGCCTCACCGTCCACCGGCGCCTTCCCGGGGCTGCCCCGCGGCCCCCCCGGCACGCGGAACTCCCGGCGCAGCACTTCGCCTGCTGCTTGCGCGGCCCGAATCGCGGTTTCCAGTGCTTGCCGGTAGTCCACGATATGCGAGGTGTCAGGTGTCAGGTTTTAGGTTTCAGGCCGGCGGCTCATCCCCCACACCTAACACCTGACACCTGGCGCCTTCCAGTCACGGGCGCGATCTGCCGTGGCTTCTATCCAGCGGCGCAGGCGCGCCTCCAGGTCGCGCTGGACAGCCGGGGCGCGGCCGGCCAGGTTGGCGCGCTCCTGGGGATCTTCCCGGAAGGCGTACAGTTCTTCCCGCCTGGACTCGAAAAGAACGTACTTGTGCGTCCGGGTGCGCACCTGGCGGTACGGCTCGACCACACGGGTGGGCGCCGCCAGCGCGCCCGGCTGCCCGTCGTCCCACTCACAGAAGGCTTCCTCGCGGGCCACTTTGCCTGTGGCGGCCTTCAGGCCGCCATCGCCCAGCAAGGGCAGCAGGCTCTGCCCGGCGAACTCGCGGGGCACGCGAACGCCGGCCATTTCCAGCCAACTAACGGGCAAGTCAATGCTGGAAACCGGGGCGTCGCTTCGAACGCCCGCCTGGATGCCGGGACCGCAGGCCACCAGCGGCACCCGCACCGACTCCTCCCAAGCCAGCACCTTGCCCTGCTGGTTGTGCGCGCCGCACAAGAAGCCGTTGTCGCCCAGAAAGAAGATCACCGTATTCGCGGCCTGGCCCGTGCGCTCGAGCGCGGCCACAATTCGCCCAATGGCGCGGTCCAGGCGCGTCACCGCGGTGTAGTAGATGGCCCAGTTGAACTTCGTCTCCCACCGGCCGTGGGCGGGCGGCGCCAGTTCTTCCTCCGGCCTGCCGCCATACATGCCCAGCTCCTCAGCGGTGTAGTCCTCCGGGAGCAGCGGGGCGTGCGGGGCGTTGAAGGCCAGCCAAAGGAAGAAGGGCGCCTTGCGCTTCTCTTCCAGGAAGCGGATGGCGTCGTCGGCGAAAATATCGGTGATGTAGCCCTTCACCGGCTCAGGCCTGCCGTCCGGGCCGTGCGCCAGGGCCGGGTCGGTGTAGCGTGAGGCG
This sequence comes from uncultured Acidobacteriota bacterium, assembly GCA_964451215.1. GTDB lineage: Bacteria > Acidobacteriota > Terriglobia > JAJPHL01 > JAPKYU01 > CAYVGN01. The sequence continues at coordinate 1,550 of CAYVGN010000219.1, read as the reverse complement.
CCGCCCGGCAGCCAGGCGCGCACCTCGGTGAAGCCGCAATCGGCGGGGCGCGGCTGCACGTGCCACTTGCCGATCAGTGCGCTGTGATAGCCCGCTTGGCTCAACTGGGCCACGGTGAGGGGGCCAAGGCCGGGGCGGAAGTTGCGCCGCCCGTTGCTCAACAGGCCGCTCTGGTGCGTGTACCGCCCCGACAGCAGCGTGCCGCGGCTGGGACAGCACTGCGGGGTGGCGACGGTGGCGTTCTCAAACAGCACGCCGCGCTCCGCCAGCCGATCCAGGCTCGGCGTGCGGATCGCCGGATTTCCGGCGGCGCCCAGCGCCTGGTAGTGGTGGTCGTCGCTGAACAGAAACAGGATGTTGGGTCGCGCGGCGGCCGGCGCCGGTGCCAACGCCTGCGCCACCCCGCCGACCATCGCTGCCAGCGCCTCCCGCCTGCTGATCCCCCCGCTCATGGGCAATCCTCCCTGATCGGTCGGTTCAAGCAGCGACATACTCGCGGACGATCACCTGCACGCCGGAGCGCACGGCTTCCTCGGCCAGCCTGAGCAGCCGTTCGGCCGTCTCCTGAGAGACATATTCTTCCCCGCAGTTCTCGCAGACATCAGCGGGCACGTCTCGAAAGACCAGTGTCGTGCCGTTGCGCTCCAGCATCGAACTGGTTTTCCCTGGCCGGGTTTCACCGACTCGACAAATGACGCACTTCAAGGCGACCTCCTCTTCCGGAAACCTGGCTCCCATTCTAACGGGTCTGGGCGATAAACCGTCACAATGATCCCTCGTTTGTTTTCGCTGTCGGCTGCAACAACCAGATGGATCGGTCCGGTTGCGGTGGATCCGAGCAGAAGCACGCTTGGGTAGGGGAGATCATCAGGGTAGGTTTCAATTACGTCTCCGGCTCTAAGCGCCGTCAACACTTCCGCCATTGATATTCTCCGCTCAAACATTCGCCGGATTGCATGCAAGCGGAACTCGATCCGGTCAAACTCCATGCTCTAACCTCGCCTTACACGATCCGAAGCGGGGGTCCGCCCCCGGTGTCAGCGCGAGGTCGGGCTCGCGACAGAGTGGGGTCGAGGTACGTGGCATTGCAAGGGAAGGCCGAAGCATACCATACGTGCTGGAGTGTCTGGTGTTGCCCCACAGCCCGGCTATCCCGAACCTCTCCTTCACCAAAGTATGGAAGGTTGGCGTGTGACTGGAGGCCGTGGTGAAGCGGTCCACAGGAAAGCCAGCGCCGTTTCCCGGCCGCGGAGGAAGTAGACTGCGAGATTGAAGAGCAGGGCGAAGCCAATCCAAACGCCGCTCCAGGCCAGGGCCTCTTTCATCTTGGCCGCGTGCGCCCTGCGATGAAAAACGCCGAGGTCCAGAGCCAGCATCGCAAGCGTGAAGAGCTTAGAGCCAGCCCAGAACAGGATAGGCGCAGACATCATTGGCTGTTTTTGCGCCTGTCAAGGGGAGCAAGGTCACCCGCCACCATGCGCTTGGGGCTGGGAGGGCCGCCGGGGGGAACTGCGCGCGTCTTGCGCCAATGCGCCCGCGCTTGCTGGATC
>CAYVGN010000218.1:0-5810 GCA_964451215.1 uncultured Acidobacteriota bacterium | reverse complement strand
GTCGTGAAGGTTAGGCGGATTGAGGCATAGAGGCCCTCATCGAGTAGAAGCCGGGCGGTCACGGTACTAGTGCCGTGTCCCACAAGTCCTGCCTCGCAGCCGGTGGCGGAAACCCGCTCCTGATGCGGCTTTCGTGGCCGCAGGGGTGGGGTGGAATTAGTGGGACACGGTACTAGCAACCTCCCAAGGGACGGCAGCAGCCCGTGGTTCGTGACTGCGCATTCAGGCGCTGGCGCGCAGGCGCTCCTGCTCCTTGCGGATCACCTCCACCAGCTCCTGTACGCTCGCCGCGCTCTTCTTCAGCGCCGCGTCCTCTTCGGCGGTCAGCTTGATCTCCATGATCTGCTCGATGCCGCGCGCACCCAGCTTGCAGGGCACGCCCACGAACAGGTTATGGATGCCGTACTCGCCCTCCAGGTAGGCGGCGCAGGGCAGAATCTTCTTCCGGTCGTTGACGATGGCATCCGCCATCTCCACGACGGCGGCCGAAGGGGCGTAGTAAGCGCTGCCGGTTTTCAGGAAGCGGACGATCTCAGCGCCGCCGTCGCGGGTGCGCTGCACCAGCCGGTCAATGGTGGCCTGGTCCAGCAGCTCGGTGATGGGGATGCCGGCCACGGTGGAGTAGCGGGGCAACGGCACCATGGTGTCGCCGTGGCCTCCCAGCACGAAGGCGTGCGTGCTGTCCACCGACACGTTCAGCTCCTGGGCGATAAAGGCGCGGAAGCGCGCCGAGTCCAGCACCCCGGCCATGCCCATCACCCGGTTCTTGGAGAAGCCGGAGACCTCGTAGGCCACGTGGCACATGGCGTCCAGCGGGTTGGTCACCATGATGAGGATCGAGTGGGGCGAATAGCGGGCCACCTGCTCCACCGTCTCCTTCACGATGCCGTAGTTCTTCAGCACCAGGTCGTCGCGGCTCATGCCGGGCTTGCGGGGGAAGCCGGCGGTGATGATGACGATATCGGAGTTGGCCGTCGGCTCGTAGTTGTTGGCCCCGGTCAGCGTCACGTCGTAACCTTCGATGGGACCGCTCTGGAGCAGGTCCAGCCCTTTGCCTTGGGGCAGGCCTTCGATGATATCGGTGAGCACGATGTCGCCGAGGGCCTTGTCGGCCAGGCGGTGAGCGCAGGTGGCGCCCACGTTACCCGCTCCTACAACCGTGATTTTCTTGCGCATAGAAGTGCTCCGCTGTGAAAAAAGTTGGAATCAACCGTGGCCGCGCTGCCAGCTTTCAGCAATCAGCTTTCAGCTTCTGCAGCCAAAGCAGCGCCGCTGAGGGGTGAAAGCCAAAGGCTGATGGCTAACAGCCTATCGCATCGCAGAGGCGGGATGCGGCGCTCAAGTCCGCATCCCGCCCTGCACATTCCGCATCAGGTCAATCGGCGGCCGCGCGGGGGCGGCCCATGTTCTCGACGATGTAAGAGCCGAACTCGCTGGTCTTCACCTTGGTGGCGCCTTCCATCAGCCGCTCCAGGTCGTAGGTGACCTTCTTCTGCTGGATGGTGGCGGCGATCCCCTCCTCGATCAGGTCGGAGGCCTCGGGCCAGCCGATGAAGCGGAACATCATGGCGCCGGAGAGCATGACGCTGGAGGGGTTGACGACGTCCTTGTCGGCGTACTTGGGCGCCGTGCCGTGGGTGGCCTCGAAGCAGCCGTAACCGTCGCCGATGTTGGCCCCGGGCGCCATCCCCAGGCCGCCCACCTGGGCCGCGCAGGCGTCCGAGAGGTAGTCCCCGTTCAGGTTGGGCGTGGCCACCACCTCGTATTCGTCGGCCCGCGTCAGCACCTGCTGGAACATGGAGTCGGCGATGCGGTCCTTGATCATCACCTTGCCCTCGGGCACCTTGCCCCCGTGCTTTTCAAACACCTCGTCCTCGGTCAGGGTGACATCGCCGAACTCTTCCCGCGCCAGTTCGTAGCCCCAGTCGCGGAAGGCTCCCTCGGTGAACTTCATGATGTTGCCCTTGTGCACCAGGGTCACGCTCTTGTGCTTGTTGTGGATGGCGTAGCGGATGGCGCGGCGGACCAGCCGCTTCGACCCGGTGATGGAGATGGGCTTGATGCCCACGCCGGAATCCAGCCGGACCTGCTTGCCCGTCCCGGCAAGCATCTCGGTGTTCAGGAAGCTGATGACTTTGCCGGCTTCCGGCGTGCCCTGCTTCCACTCGATGCCCGCGTATACGTCCTCGGTGTTCTCGCGGAAGATGACGACGTTCATGCGCTCGGGATGGCGCACGGGCGAGGGGACGCCCGGGAACCAGCGGACCGGCCGCCAGCAGGCGTACAGATCGAGCAACTGGCGCAACGAAACGTTCAGGCTGCGGATGCCGCCGCCGACCGGGGTGGTCAGCGGGCCCTTGATGGCGATCCGAAAGTCCCGGATGGCGTTCAGGGTGTCCTGGGGCAGCCACTCGTCGAACTTCTCCTTGGCCTTCCCGCCCGCAAATAGCTCGTACCAGACCACGCGCCGCCGGCCGCCGTAAGCTTTCTCGACCGCGGCCTCGAAGACGCGCTTGGCCGCCCTCCAGATGTCGCGCCCGGTGCCATCGCCCTCGATGAAGGGAATGATGGGGTTGTCGGGGACGATGTACTGGTCGTCCCGGTATTGGATCTTGACCCCGTCGGTGGGGACCGGCAGGTTGTTGTAAGAGGTCATGACGAATCCGCTCCAGCTAGAGAATTGAGACTGGCCACACTCAGCCGCCTCATCGAAGTTACACCCACGGACCGGCCTTTTCAACAGCAAGCGGGAGGCTTTTAAGGAGTCGGAAGTCGGCAGTCTGGCCTCCCGGACCGGACCGCTCCTCGCTTCCGGGCCCCCGACTCCTTCACCCGAAAATCTGCTGGAAGACGCGGCGGACGTTGGCGGTGACCTGATCGAGGGTCTGGGAGATGGGCCGGCCGCGAAGGGCCTGGGGCAGCCAGCGTTCGGCCAGCCGGGCCAGGGCTTCGGCGGGGGGCCCGGGCGGCGGCAGTTCGCTGTCGGAGCGGCCGGTGGAGACGCGCAGGGCGTGCTCCAGGGCCCGCAGAAACACCGCCCCCTCCCGCAGCACCCGCACCTGGTCGGCGTTGAGCTGCCCCATGAACTCCACCACCCGCAGCCGTTCCATGGTGGTCAGCGAAGGGAAGAACACCTGGGCGGCCTGCAGGCGCAGGTAGGTAAGGAGGAAATCAATGTCGTAGTAGCCGCCGGTGCCGGCCTTCAGCCGGTTGTGCGGCCCGGCGTGGGCTTCCAGCTTCCTGCGCATCTCGACCAGCTTGCGGGCCGCCTCCGGACCGCGCCCGAACCGCTCGCCGATGGTGTTCTGGATGCGCGTGAGCAGGACCGTGCCCTCCTGCACGTCGCCGGCGACCACCCGCGACTTCATGTAGGTAATGGCTTCCCAGGGCTCGGCCAAGGAGGCGAAGTACTGCACGAAGGTGGGCTCGCCTTCCACCAGTTCCCCTTCGCGGCCGCGCGGCCGCAGCCGGGTGTCCACGGCGAACATGGTCCCCTCGACGGTGTAGGCCGAGACCATCTCGATCATGCGCTCGGCCACCCGGGTCCAGAAGAAGCGGGCTTCAGGGTCGCCGCCGCGGTACAGGAAGCTGAGGTCGGCGTCGGAGGCGATGTCGAACTCCCGGATGCCCAGGCGCCCCACCGCCACCACCATCAGCTCGCCCTCGGGGCGCGGCAGGGTTCGCGCCACTTCTCTTGTCGCCGCCCGGTAGCAGGCGCGGAGCACCTGCTCGGCGAGCACGCTGGTGGCCTCCAGCGTGGAGAAGACGGGCACCGGGGCCAACAGGCTGTGGGCGTGGACGCGCAGCAGCGCCCGCCGGTAGTGCTGCCGCATCAGCGCCATCTTCTCGGTGAGCGAGGCGTCGGAGCCGGCCACGTGCATGAGCACCGGGTCGTCCTGGACGGTGTACGGCGCTTCGGCCCCGATGCGGCCCTGCTGTTCCAGGCCTAAGGCTTCTCCGGCGGGCGGCAGGCTGGCCAGCTCTGCGATCTCGCCGGGGTGACGGACAAGCAGCTCGCTGAGGTAAGGGCTGTACTCGAACAGCTCGGCCGCCCGCTCCAGCACTTCCGGCTGATGGCAGAGGAAAGCAAAGTCTTCGGCACTGGAGTAGGCGCTGGTGAGGAACCGCTGCAAATACTTGCGCCCCCGGCTCACCGGCAGGTCGCGGATCACCCGGTACAGCGGCGGGCAATTGCTCTCGATGTAGCGCAGCAGCTCGGGGTAATTGTGCTCACCCGGCCCCGGCGGGATCGGCATGTCGGGCTCCAGGATAAACCCCTGCCGGTTGTCGCCGGAAGGGGAATGGGCCAGGATCAGGCGGTCGTAGACCTCCCGCACCTGCTTCATGTGGTGCTCCACCTCGGCCAGCAGGACCTCCGCGGCCAGGCGCTGCGACTCCGCCGGGTCGCTGCCGGCAGAGTGGGCGGAGGCACCGCGGCCCGTCCCACCCTTGGGACGCGGGATGCCCATCCCCGCGGGCCGTGCCGTGCCGGCCTCTCCGACCGCCGCGCCCTCACCTGATTCCACTCGCGCCCGCCGCGCCAGTACGGCCAGGGCCTCCCGCGAAACCGGCAACCGGTGGGTCTGCTGCCCCAGTTCCAATTGCAGCAGGTGCTCAACGTGGCGCAGGAACAGGTAGGCGCGGCTGAGGCGCCCGTAATCGCGCTGGGCCAGGTAGCCCTTGTCGGCCAGCTTCTGCAAGGCCAGCATGGTGCCGGAGGAGCGCACCCAGGCGTCCTGCCCGCCGTAGAGCCGCTGCAGGCACTGCACCAAGAACTCGATGTCGCGGATGCCGCCGTGCTCCAGCTTGACGTCGCTGCCCAGCCGCCGCCCACCGCGCCGCTTCAGCGCCTCGCTAATGCGCCCCCGGGCAAACAGGACGCTGTCAATGGCCGCGAAGTTGACCGAAGTCTGGTAGATGAGCGGCTCGACCGAATCCAGGAACTCGCGGGCCAGGGCCGCGTCGCCGGCCGAGTGCCGCGCCTTGGCCAGCGCCTGCAGCTCCCAGTCGCGCGCGCGGGTCCGGTAATATTCGCACGCCCCTTCCAGCGACGTGGCCATGTCCCCTTCCCGCCCCTGCGGGCGCAGCCGCAGGTCCACCCGGAAAACCGACCCCGCCGGCCCGAAACGGGTGAGCGTCTCCACCAGCCGGTGAGCCAGCCTGACGAAGTACTCCTTGTTCGACAGGCCTTGGGTGGTCTCGCCGTTGGCCCGGTAGAGGAAGATCAGGTCAATGTCGGAACTGTAGTTGAGTTCGTTGCCGCCCAGCTTGCCCAGTGAAAGGATGGTGAAGGAGCACTCCGCTGCCGGCCCGCCGGCGCTGGCGGGGAGCATGGGGGTGCCGTAGCGCTGCTGGAGTTCGGCCTGGACCCGCTCCAGCGCGTACTCCAGCAGGGCGTCGGCCAGCGCTGAAAGCTCCCGCGTCACCTCCGGCAGAGTGGCCAGGCGTAGCACGTCGCGCAGCGCGACCCGCAGATACTCACGCCGCTTGAAGCGCGCCAGTTGCGTGGAAAGGTCGGCTCGGGCCTGTTCCGGCTGCTCCACGAAGGCCTTCAACTCGGGCAGCATCTGCTCGCGTATCTCCGCCTGGTGGAGCGGCGCGGGCCGGCCGGGCTCCCGCGGCTCATGCAGCCAGATGGCCAGGCGCGGCTGGCGGATCAGCGTGTCGGAGAGGTGCTGGCTGTAGGAGAACAGAGTCAGCAGGTTGTGGAGCGCCGTGGGACTGGCCCCCAGGTACTCTAGCACGTCGGCTGGCGCCCCCGATGCCAACCGCTCCAGGTTGTTCAGCGCGGTATCGGGATCGGGCAGGTG
>CAYVGN010000217.1:4255-5828 GCA_964451215.1 uncultured Acidobacteriota bacterium | reverse complement strand
GTGAAGTTCGTGCTGGCCGACCGCGCCGATTACGAGTTTGCCCGCGATTTCATCTGCCGGCATCCGGGGCTGGAAAAAGTGCGCGCGGTCATCTTCTCGCCCGTCTTCGGCGAGTTGGAGCCGCGCAAGCTGGCCGAGTGGATCCTGGCGGACGGGTTGAACGTTCGACTGGGTTTGCAGTTGCATAAGCTCATCTGGCACCCGGCGATGCGCGGGGTCTGACGAGTGCCGAATGGGGGAATCGTAGCGACAGCGAACCGGATTCCGCAGCGACGCGGTTCGCATAGGGAAGCCGTGGAAACCAGGATGAGGAAGGCGGTGGTATTGCTCAGCGGCGGGATGGATAGCTGCGTGACGGCCGCGGTGGCGCGCGCCGACGGCTACCACCTCGCTCTGCTGCACAGCGACTACGGGCAGCGCACCGAGGCGCGCGAGCGGCGCGCGTTCCAGCAGATCGCCGACTTCTATCAGGTCACCGAGCGGCTGGTGGTGGACCAGCGCTACTTTGCTCAGATCGGCGGCTCCAGCCTCACCGACCCCGGCATTGCGGTGAGCCCGGCGAACCTGGAGTCGAAAGAGATTCCCACCAGCTACGTGCCCTTCCGCAACGCCCACTTCCTGTCGGCGGCGGTCTCCTGGGCCGAGGTGATCGGGGCCGAGCGCATCTATATCGGGGCGGTGGCCGCCGACAGTTCCGGTTATCCTGACTGCCGTCCGGAGTACTACCGGGCCTTCCAGGAACTGGTGCGCGCCGGAACGCGCCCGGACACCCGCATCGAGATCGTGGCCCCGCTCATCTCGCTGCACAAGCACGAGATCGTAAAGAAGGGGATTGAACTGGGCGCGCCTCTTCACTTAAGCTGGTCTTGTTATCAAAGTAGCGAAAAGGCCTGCGGAACGTGCGACAGTTGCGCGCTGCGCCTGCGAGCGTTTCGCCAGGCAGGAGTGAGAGATCCCATCCCTTATGAATTTGACTCTTCCCTTCCGCAGACTCCGGCCGACTTGCGCGCAGCCCGGTAGCAACGGCCTGCGGGCCGGCATGGCAGCGGCGGTTTTCCGGCGGGAGTCCCGGCGGGGAAGCGGAGGAAAAATGCACAAGCGTGGAATCCTGGGTTTCATAGCGGTCATCGCGCTGGCGGCGGGCATGGCAGTCCCGCTGCGCGCCCAGTTCGGCTCCATCGAAGGGGACGTGAAAGACGAGAACGGCAAGCCGCTGGTCGGCGCGCTGGTGCTGATCGACCGCACCGACATCAAGGGCAGCTACAAGGTGAAGACCGACAAGAAGGGACACTACTACCACGGCGGCCTGCCCCTGGGCAACTACAACATCGCCGTGACCCACAACAACCAGAAGCTGGACGAGATGCGGGGTGTACGGGTGCGGCTGGGCGACAGCACCGTGATCAACTTCGACCTGAAGCAGGTGCGCGATCGCCAACTGGCGGCCCAGGCGGGGATCCGCCTGACGGAGCAGCCGGGCGGCCAGGGCCCGCAGCTCAGCAAGGAACAGCGGGCGCAGATCGAGGCGCAACTGAAGCAGCGCGAGGTGCAGCGCCAGAAGTTCGAGCAGCTC
>CAYVGN010000217.1:0-4245 GCA_964451215.1 uncultured Acidobacteriota bacterium | reverse complement strand
CCAGAAAGGCTTCAATGCCGGCATGGAGGCGCTGAAAGCAGCCCAGGCAGCCGCCGGCGACCAGAAGATCCCCTTCTACCAGACGGCTGCTACCGAACTGGAGGCGGCCGCCCAGGCCGATCCTACCCAGCACGTGGTCTTCGCCCAGTTGGCCGAAGCCTACGCCGGGTTAGGCAGGACCAAGCGCGGTGATGAGTCGCGGGAGGCTTACAAAAGGGCCATCGAAACCTACGAGAAGGCCATTGCCCTGAAGCCGGACGATGCTTCCTACCACAATAACTATGGCTTGGTGTTGGTCGCGGCCGGCGACTTGCAGAAGGGCCAGGAGGAACTGGGCAAGGCCGCCCAACTCGACCCGGCCAACGCCGCCAGGTACTACTTCAACCTAGGCGCCGTGCTCACCAACTCCGGGCGGGGCAAAGAGGCCACCGAGGCCTTCCGCAAGGCCACCGAGACCAACCCCAATTACGGGGAAGCCTGGTACCAGCTTGGCGTTTCTCTGCTGAGCGAAGCGAAGCTCGACGAGAAGACCGGCAAGACCACGGCCGCCCCGGGCACCATCGAGGCCCTCCAGAAATACCTGGAGCTGGAGCCAAGCGGCCCACACTCGGCCGAGGCCAAGGGCATGATTGACATGCTCAGCGCCACCGTCCAGACCGAGATCAAGTCGGAAAAGGCACGCCGCAAGCGCTGATGGAAAGGGGCGGCCCTTGCGGCCGCCCGTCCCAGGTCCATTGCGGAACGCTTTGGACCTTGCAGATTGGACTTCCCCATGGGCTTCCTCATTCGTCTCGCCTGCCTTCTGCTCCTGCTGTTTCTGCTCCGTCTGCTCTTCCGCTACCTGTACGCCAGGTACTTGGCGCCCCGGGGTTCCTCGGCGCAGAATCCACCCACCATCAGCGGGCGGGTCTTCAAGGATCCGCAGTGCGGCACCTATGTCGCCGAGGAGATTGCCTTCGAGGTCCACACCTCCAGCCAGGTCCACTACTTCTGCTCGGCGGAGTGCCGCGACCGCTATTTGAAGAAGCTGGCGTAAGCGCGGGTGATGCGCGCCTGGCGGGACAAACCAGCTGCTCCGGCGGCCGGCACCGAGGTTGGGGACATTCCCAGCGCGGACTCGGCATTGCGCGCCCCGCATTTCGTTGACGGCCCCGTCCGGCGCCACGTAACATTGAGCTTCACATGACGCAGCCGAAGCAGCCGGTCACGATTCCGGACAAGCTCTACTTCCGCATCGGGGAGGTCGGCAAACTAACCGGGCTGGAGTCGTACGTGTTGCGCTTCTGGGAGAAGGAGTTCCCGATGCTCCGGCCGGTGAAAAGCTCCTCCGGCCACCGCATGTACCGGCGCAAGGACGTGGAGTTGCTGTTGGAGATCAAGAAGCTGCTCTACCAGGAAGGGTTCACCATCGAGGGGGCGCGCAAGAAGCTGCGCATGGAAAGCCGCCAGCAAAAGCTGCCCTTCCCGAGCTCCGACCAGCAGAAGCTGCGCAAGATCCGCGAAGAACTGCACGATCTGTTGCAATTGCTGGACCGGCCGCTGGCGCCGACGGCTGAGGCCGCGAGCCGCCCGGCAGCAGGGAGCCGGCGGTAGGCGGCCGGCAGCGGAGCGACATTCCCAGACGTATGCCGAAGATCCTGGTGACGAACGACGACGGGATCGCCGCCGCCGGCATCCGCGCCCTGGAGCGGGCGCTGGCGAAGATCGGGGAGGTGTACACGGTGGCGCCGGCGCGGGAGATGAGCGCGGCCAGCCACTCCATTTCCCTGCGGCGCCCCGTCTCCTTTCAGCAGGTGAAGCCGCGGCGCTGGGCCGTGGACGGCACCCCCGCCGATGCCGTCATCCTGGCTGTGCACCGCCTGCTGGGGTTCCGCCCCGACCTGCTGGTCTCGGGGATCAACTCCGGCGGCAATCTGGGGCGCAACGTCTATTACTCCGGCACCGTCTCGGCGGCGGTCGAAGGAACGCTGCACCACATCCCGAGCATGGCCGTCTCGGCTTGCGGTCCACCCTTCGATTTTTCCCGGGCCGCCGGCTTCGGCGCCTGCCTGGCGGCGCGGATGATCGAGGAAGGGCTGCCCGATGGAGTGACCCTGAACGTCAACGTGCCTGGCGCGTGGCGCAACGGTGCCCGCCTGACGCGCCTCGGGCGTAGTGAGGCGGACAGCCTGTTGTCGCAGCCCGGTGGCCCAGCCTCCGGCTGCGTCCAACCCGAGGAAAGCGACTCGCCCGCCGACCACCGCCTCACTTCCCATGGGGCCGCTTGGCGCCCGGTGCTGACCCCCGATTCCGACTACGCCGCCGTCGAGCAGGGCTCGGCCTCGGTCACGCCGCTGCTGCTGGACCGCACTGACGGCCGCCACATGGAGGCTCTGGCGCGCTGGCTGGAAGCGCTCCCTGCCACTCCCCAATAAAGAACGCCCCCGAGTGCCCTTCCGTCCGGTTATGACTACCGCGGAGGGGAGAGCACGCGGACACTCCCCCTCCGGCTCTCTGCGTCTCTGCGGTGATAGGGGACTGTCAGTAGCCGGCGGACTTGAAGGTCTGCCGGAAGCGGCTGAACAGGGCGCTGTGCGGCGAGGGAGCGTATTCCAGGATGGCGCCCTGGGTCCGCAGTCTGCGGGTGAGTTCCGCCGTGTCAATCTCCTGCACCGGCTTGCCGGCCTCTATGGCCATCCTGGCGGCCACGCCCGCCGCCTGGCCCAGGATCATGTACTGCGGCTCCATCCGCAACGTGCTGTAAGCCACGTGGCTGGCGGAAACGCACACCGGGACCAGCAGGTTCTCCGCCTCCTTCCGCTTGGGCAGCAGAATCCGGTAGGGGATCTGGTAGGGCTCGACCGGCACCTGCATGTCGCCTTCGTTGGTCACCAAGCCTTCCCTAGTGACCACGCGCTGCACGTTGTGAGAATCGCTGTTGTAGGAGCCCATCCCGATCGGGTCGGGCTTCGCCCGCTCCCGCTGGAGGTCCTTCTGGGTCATCACGTACTCCCCGATCATGCGGCGCGCTTCGCGAATGTAGAGCTGGTGCGGCCAGTGGTTGGTGTCCGGGAACTCGTCCTTGGCCAAGCCCCACCGGTTCACTTCCTTGCGCAACTCGGCGGGAATCTGCGGGTCGTTCGCCAGGAAGTAGAAGAAGCCGGCGACATAGTCCACGTGCGCCTGCCAGATCTGCTCCCTGTGCCGGTAGCCGGCCTCGGGGTATTCCCAGCTTCCCCCGATGTAGTCGGTGGAAAAGGCGCCGTTGTTGTTGAAGTCGGCCTTGTTGTTCGGAATCAGGGCCGGGAGCGTCACCTCGTTCAGCCAGGGCGGCCGGCCGTTCTTTTCTGTCAGCGCCTTCAGCAGGCGCGCCAGCAGGGCGTAGCGCTTCGGGTTGTAGTTGTCGGGCCTGGGGAACGGCGCCTGGTTGGCGGGGTCGCTCGACAGGATCAGGCGGAAGTTGTAGGCCTGCACCTTGCGGTCGCCGGTGCCGGGCTCGCCCATCGGCCCGGGTGCGACCTCCGGCAACAGCTTCCCGTTCTCGTCATAGGCAGGGATGCGCACGGTGAACTGGTGCTGGGGCGTTTTTTCCCGGACGCCGGCCAGGGGCTCGTCGTACTGGACGCTGCTCTCGCGGCCCCAGGTGTAGGACACGCCCGCCTGCGCCATCAGGTCGCCTTCGTAGGTGCAGTCGGCGAAGGCCTGCGCGTCGAAAGAGGCGCCGTTCTCCATGAAAATCTCCGCTACCCGTGCGCCCGCCTTCCGCACCCCGCTCTTCTCGCGCAGCCGGTGGCGGTAGAGCACGGTGACACCGGCCTCCTTCAGCATCTGTTTCAGGATGTTCTCGGCCACCCCGGGCTCCACGTGCCAGGCAGCATCCTGCGCGTAGCGCCGCAGGTCATAGTGGTTGCCGGCGCGCCAGAAAAACTCCAGCGCCATGCCGCCGACGACTTCCTTCCTGCCGAAATCGGTGCGCGACAGGCCACCCGTAACCATCCCCCCGACGTGGTCACGCGGCTCCAGCAGCGCCACCTTCAGCCCCTGGCGGGCCCCGCTGACCGCGGTCATCACGCCGCCGGCCGTCGCGCCGTACACCACCAAGTCAAACTTCTGCCCGCCCCACCCCGCCGCGCAGAACAGTGAGTGGAGCAGAACCAGCGATGCCAGTTTCTTCCTCACAACACACCCCGGCCAGCCGTTCAAAGTCCAAAGTCCAAAGTCCAAAGTCCAAGGTCCAAAGTCCAAAGTCCAAGGTCCAAAGTCCAA
>CAYVGN010000216.1:0-5840 GCA_964451215.1 uncultured Acidobacteriota bacterium | reverse complement strand
GCTTTTCGACCAGCATTTGGGGCGCGCTTTCCCAGCCGGCGGGCAACGGGCCGGACCTGTTGGGGATGAGGAGGGAGCGCGGCAGCAGCGTCTCGGGCACCTTGCGCTGTCCCAGCGTGCCGGCGACGCAGTGGGGCGGCCACTGGCCGAACTCCGGGTCCTGCGGCGCATGGGCGTCGGCGGTCGAGATGATGGGGATTCCCTTTGACCGCGCCAACTCGGTCAGGCGCCCCAGGGCGGGAATGATCCGCTCGGCGCCGGGGACGTAGAGGGCGCCCACGGGCAGCATGAAGTCCACCTGGGTGTCCACGTCCCAGAAGATCGTGTTGGCGTCTCTGCTCACGCCAGCCATCGCTGTGTTCCTCGTTACGTGACGCCGCTGTAGCGGGAGCGAACCTCGAGCAACAGCGCCTCCAGCGCCTCGCTGCGGGAGACCGGGTATTCCTCCGGGCCGGTCAGGCGCCGGTAAGCCTCCGGCAACAGCCGCAAGCTGTGGCGGGCACGTTCGCAGCTTTCCTGGAGCGAGGGCAGCGGGGCAGCCAGTCGGCCCGCGCGAAGCACCGGCGCCAGCAGCGGCTCTCCGCCAGCGAACGCCTCGCTCTCGCAGGCCACTACGTCGTGATGGTAGAGGCCGTCACGCAGGAAACGGAAGACCTGCTTCTTGCCGGGGTAGGTGATCTTGCCCTCGCTGAACTTGGCCGGATACTCGGCCGCGCCGCTGCGCTCGATTTCCACCAGCTTATAGATTGCGTTCAGGGCGGGAGCGTCGCGCGAGGTCACCAGCTCGGTGCCGACGCCGAAAGCGTCGAGCGGGGCGCGGTCGGCCAGCAGCGCAGCGATCTTGCGCTCGTCCAGGTCGCCGCTGGCCATGATGATGGCGTCGCGGTGCCCGCCGGCGTCCAGGATCTGCCGCACCGCCTTGCTCTGGGCCGCCAGGTCGCCGCTGTCCAGGCGCACGCCGCGGAACGGGCGTCCCAACCGCACCGCCGTCCGCGTGGCCTCCTCCGGGTCGTAGGTGTCCACTAGAAGAATCGTCTTCTCGCGGAAAACGTCGAGGAAGCAGCGGAAAGCCTCCCGCTCCTCGGGGAAGGCCATGATCCAGGAATGGGCGGCGGTGCCGTAGACGGGGATGCCCCAGCGCTGGCCGGCGAGCACGTTGGAGGTGCCGGCGCAGCCGGCGATGTAGGAAGCGCGGGCGGCGGTGAGCCCGGCCTCGGGCCCGTGCGCGCGCCGCGTACCGAATTCCACCACCATCCGCCCGCCCGCGGCCTCCACCACCCGCGCCGCCTTCGTTGCCACCAGCGTCTGGTAGCTCAGCGTGGCCATCAGGTAGGTTTCAACGATCTGCGCTTGGGGGATAGGCGCGGTCACACGCAGCAGCGGCTCTTCGGCGAAAGCCACCGTCCCCTCCGGCATTGCCCACACCTCGCCCGTGAAGCAGAACTGGCGCAGGTAATCGAAGAACGCCGGGTCGGTGTACTGGAAAGCCGGGAGGCCGCGCAGGTAGTCAATCTCCTCCCCGTTAAAGCTGAGGCCGAGCAGGTACTCAACCGCCTGCTCCAGGCCGGCCACCAGCAGAAACGAGCGGTTTGCCGGAAGGCGCCGCACGCTTAGTTCAAAGGTGGCAATCTCCTGCCCCTTCCCCGCGGCCAGGTATCCGGCCGCCATGGTCAGCTCGTACAGGTCGGTCAGCAGACCCAGGCGCGAGCGCGCTCCCATAGCTGTAGAGTAATCAGCGGGACGGATAAGGGTCAAGCCGGGCATCGTCGAATGAGGGCGCCGGGGTGGCCGCCGAGGCCCTGCGAGCTACAGCAGGGCGGGAGGCGGAGCTCAGGCTTCACGCACCGGCCATTCGGGGGAATCGAAGCGGGCGGTTTCCATGATGCGGGCGATCTTCGCTGCCAGCTCCGGGTGCTTCCCCGCCAGGTCGTTTCGCTCGCCCAGGTCTTCGGCCAGGTTGTACAGCTCCATCGCGCGCTTCCTGCCCGGGCGCACCCCTTTCCAGTCGCCCAGGCGGACGGCCTGGGTGAATCCGCGCTCGTGGAACTCCCAGTAGAGGTAGTCGTGACTCCGCTGCGGCTTGCCCAGCAAGGCGGGCAGCAGGGAAATGCCGTCAATCCCCTGCGGAGGCTTGAGGCCAGCCAGCTCGGCTGCCGTGGGGAGAAAATCCCAGAAGGCCCAGGCCTGGTCGCTGACCCGCCCGGGGTGGATCTTGCCCGGCCAGCGCACCAGCATGGGCATGCGGATGCCGCCTTCGTACAGGTCGCGCTTGATGCCGCGCAACGGCCCGTTGCTGTCGAAGAAGTCCGGGTCGTGCCCGCCCTCGCGGTGCGGCCCGTTGTCGCTGGAGAAGAAAACGATGGTGTCCTCATCCAGCCCCAGCTTCTTCAACTGCTCCAGCACTTTGCCCACATCGGCATCCAGCCGGTGCACCATGGCGGCGAAGTTCCGCTCCACCTGCGGCCAGTCCTTGCCCGAGTAAGGAGCGTCGCCGGGCACGTCCATTCCGTTGCCCGTCTCCCTGCCCAGTTCGTTGTTGGCATGGGGGATGGTGTAGGCCAGGTAGAGGAAGAAAGGCTGATCGCGGTGGCCCTGGAGGAACTGCAGCGCCCGGTCGGTAAACAGGTCGTGGGAGTACTGCTTGCGGGTTCCCATGTTGCCGGCCAGGAACACCTCGCGCTGGTTTTCCCAAAGGAACTCGGGGAAGTAGTTGTGGGCGTGCTGCTGGTTCAGGTAGCCAAGCCACTCGTCGAAGCCCTTGGCGTTGGGGATGCCGGTGGAGCAAGCCTCGCCCAGACCCCACTTGCCAATGAGCCCGGTGCGGTAGCCCGCCCCCTTCAGCAACTCGGCGACAGTGAGGTCTGCGGGGCGAAGCGGGAAGCGGGCGTTGCCGCGGATGCGGGCGTGACCCATGTGCAGGCCGGTCATCAGGGCACAGCGCGACGGGGCGCAGACGGTGCTGCCGGCATAGGCCTGCGTGAAGCGCACCCCTTCCTGGGCCAGGCGGTCGAGGTTGGGCGTTGCCATCTGCTTTTGGCCGTAGCAACCCAGGTCGCCATAGCCCAGGTCGTCGGCCAGGATGAAGATGATGTTCGGCTTCCGGAGGCTTCTCTGAGCCGCGAAGGCAAGGGAGCGGTCGCCGGCCACGGCTCCCATCATTTCCAGAAACTGTCGGCGGTTGATGCTCATAGTGGGCCTAGATTCTCGCCAGCGGAGCCCTGCTGTCAACCTCGCGCAGGCCAAGCACCTCGGGAGCAGTCAGCAGCCAGGGTCAGAATTCAGAACGGGCCTGGGCTTTCCATACGCTACTCGCGACTCCCGACTCCCGGCTCCTAAATTCTTACTGCTGACTGCCGCCCTCGGCCATCTGCTAGACTGGGACTCCGCAAGCGACCCGGCATGAAGCGGGGTGGTTGCTAGCAGCGATGTTCCGCAAGATCCTGATCGCCAACCGGGGCGAGATTGCCGTCCGCATCATCCGCACCTGCCGCGAGATGGGGATCGCCACCGTCGCCGTCTACTCGGAGGTGGACCGGCGGGCGCTGCACGTGATGCGGGCCGACGAAGCCTACGCCATCGGACCGGCCTCGGCCACCGAGAGCTACCTGCGCATCGACCGCATCCTGGAGACGGCAAAGCGTTGCGGGGCCGAGGCCATCCACCCGGGTTACGGTTTCCTGGCCGAGAACCCGGCACTGGCCCGGGCCTGCGAAGAAAGCGGCATCGCGCTGGTCGGGCCCAGCGCCGCTTCCATGGAGCTGATGGGGTCGAAGACGCGCTCGCGCCAGACGGTGAGCGCCGCCGGCGTCGCGGTGGTCCCGGGCACAATCGAGCCGCTGGGGACGGCCGAAGAGGCGGCGCAGCGGGCGGCCGACTTCGGCTACCCGGTGATGGTGAAGGCGGCGGCCGGCGGCGGCGGCAAGGGACTGCGCCTGGTGCGCGCCCCGGAGGAGTTGCCTTCCGCCTTCCGCGACGCCCAGTCGGAAGCCGAGAACGCCTTCAACGACTCCCAGGTCTACCTGGAGAAGTATCTGGAGCGTCCCCGGCACATCGAAATCCAGGTGATCGGCGACCGTTACGGCAACCTGGTCTACCTGGGCGAGCGCGAGTGCTCCATCCAGCGCCGCCACCAGAAGGTGGTGGAAGAGTGCCCCTCGCCGTTGGTGGATGAAGCGCTGCGGCGGCGGATGGGGGAAGCGGCGGTTTGCGTGGCGCAGGTTGCCGGCTATCACAATGCGGGCACCGTCGAGTTCCTGGTGGACCGCGACCGCAACTTCTATTTCCTGGAGATGAACACCCGGCTCCAGGTGGAACACCCGATCACCGAAATCGTAACCGGGCTCGACCTGGTCAAGCTGCAGTTGGGGGTGGCAGCCGGGGAGCGGCTGCCGTTCAACCAGCAGCAGGCGCTGGCCGGTTGGCGCGGGGCGGCCATCGAGTGCCGCATCTACGCCGAGGATCCTGAGAACAATTTCTACCCTTCGCCCGGAACCATTACAGCGCTGGTTCCGCCGGGCGGCCCGGGCGTGCGCGCCGACAGCGGTGTCTACCACGGCTGGACCGTCCCGGTGGAGTACGACCCGTTGATCTCCAAGATGATCGCCTGGGGCCAGGACCGTGGGGAGGCCATTGTGCGCATGCGCCGCGCCCTGGACGAGTACTCCATCGTGGGCATCAAGACCACCATCCCTTTCTTCAAGCGCCTGCTTGACCACCCCGACTTCCTGGCCGGCAACCTGGACACCGCGCTGCTGGACCGCATCCTGGCCACCCCGCCTGCTTCGTCCGAGGACACGGCGGCCAGTGAAATCGCCGCGCTGGCCGCCGCCCTGTACACCGCGCAGCGCAACGGCCGCGTGCCGAATCTGCGGGAGCAGCCAAACGTGAGCCGGTGGAAGCTGGAAGGCCGCCGCGAACTGTTGCGCCGGTAGTGGCCACGGCGACCCGCTGCGGCGAGGTCGCCCCTAGGGCGCGCGTTTGCTAAAATGCAGGATTCCCGATGGCACGCGAGTTTCGCATGACGCCGCGCGCCGTTCCCGGCGTGGCGACGCGGTTCCGCACCATCCGCACCCCCCTGCCGGCGCCCGAGTCGCTGCCGATCCTGGAACGGCTGCGCCAATACGAGCCGGTGGCCATGAGCGGACAGCCGCCGGTGGTCTGGGACCGCGCTGAGGGCGCGCAGGTATTCGACCGCTGGGGAAACTGCTGGCTGGACTGGAGCAGCGGCGTGCTGGTGACGAACGCCGGGCACGGCCGCCGCGAGATCGGCGAGGCGGTGCGGGCGCAGGTGGAGTCGGGTCTGCTGACCAATTACTGTTTCCCCAGCGCGCAACGCGCCCTCCTGGTCGAGCGCTTGGCCGGCCTGCTGCCGGAGCCGCTGAAGAAAATCTTTCTTCTGACCACCGGGTCGGAGACTACCGAGTGCGCCATCAAACTGGCGCGCGCGCACGGCCGGCGCCTGGGCGGCGCCGACAAGATCACCATCGTCAGCTACGAGGACGCCTTCCATGGTCGGACCCTGGGGGCGCAACTGGCCGGCGGCATTCCCTCGCTCAAGGAGTGGATCACCCGTCCCGATCCGACCTTCGTGCAGGCGCCATTTCCCGACGGCTTCCGCACCCAGGACACCTCCTTTGACAGTTTCGAGCGCTCGCTGGCCGCGCAGGGGGTGCCACCGGAGCAGGTGGCCGGCGTGATGATGGAGACGTACCAGGGGGGAAGCGCCGCCTTTGCCCCCGCCGCCTACGTGCGCGACCTGGCCGCCTGGTGCCGCCGCCATAACGTGGTGCTGATCTTTGACGAGGTGCAGTGCGGCATGGGCCGCACTGGCCGGATGTGGG
>CAYVGN010000215.1:0-5848 GCA_964451215.1 uncultured Acidobacteriota bacterium | reverse complement strand
ATAAGAGACGGGGCTGCTGCCGTTGGCGCCGCCCGGTTCCGGGCCCACGTACCCCAGCAGGCGCATGCCCAGCTCGGGCCGCTTCTCAATCTCCCGCGCCAGCGAGCGCGCCAGCGGGCCCTCTCCCAGCAGAATCGCCCGTTGGGCCAGCAGCGAGGACCGGCTCAGGGCGAAGAACAGCCTCCTCCAGCCTGCCAGCGAAACCCCTACCAGAACGATCCCAATCAGGAAGATCCCCCGGCCGAGGCGGGCGACCGGATAAGCGTAGTAAACGACAGCCAAGGCCACGCAGGCCGTTCCCAATACCTGGACCAGCCGGGTGAGCACCTCGCGCGGGCTGCAGATGACCAGGGAATCGTACAGGTCGTAGTAGTACATGCAGAGGACGCAAACCGCCGAAGCCACCACGATCTTGAAGAAGCCTTGCTCGTAAGTGAGGGCCAGATCAATGTCCCCTCCGAAACGCGCATAGGTGGCAGCCAGCAGCGCCAGCACAATGAGGAAGGCCTCCGACACGGCCAGCAGCAGCGTGCGCGTGGGGAAGTAGGCATTGAACAGTCGAATCATGCGCCAGGTTCCTGCGGCGGTTGGGGAGCGGGCGCCGAGCCGCGGCGCCTCCCGTTCCGGCCGTTGCTGGGGGCGTAGTAGTAGTAATAATGGTCGCGGTAGGCGTCGCCGCTGCCGTTCAACACGATTCCCACGGTGAAGGAGCCCTGCAGGGCGCGCAGCGCCTGCTCCAGTCCGTCCCGCGGGGTGCAGCCGGGCCGCACCACCAGCAGTGTCCCGTCGCAAAGGCCCGCCAGGCACTGGGCGTCGGCCACCGGCATCAGGGGCGGGGAGTCCACCACCACCCAGTCGAAGGCCGCCGCCGCTTGGGTCAGAAACTCCGCCAGCAACGGCTTCTGCAGCAGGTTGACGGGGTTGGCGGTGGGGCTGCCGGCTGGCACGTAGTACAGCCCGAAGGGCTCAACCAGCCGGAAGGCTTGCTCGAGCGGGATGCGTTCTTCCAGGTAGTCGGCCAAGCCGGGAAGCAGGGGCAAACCCAAGGCCCGGCTCAGCCCAGACTGCCGCATGTCGGTATCCACCAGAACCACCCGCGCCGGGCTGGTGGCCCAGGTGACGGCCAGGTTCAGGGCGATAAAGGTCTTGCCCTCTTTGGGCACGGCGCTGGTGATCAGCAGCTTGCTCAGGACCCGCGACTGGCGTACCTGCCGCAGGCGGTGACAGAGCGCGCGGAACTTCTCTCCTCCCAGGCCGTGGTCGTCATGCCCGGTCACGATCGGCTCTTCGACCGGCGTCCGGCAGACGATGCGCGGGACCTGGTCGAAGCCGGCGGGCCTGGCCTCCATTTGCTGCAGCAGGTCGCGGAGCCGCGTCTGCTCACCGGATGGGGTGGTCGGGACCACTGCTTTTTCGTTTTCGGAACGACGGAGTGCGTCAAAGATTCGGCTCACGTTATCCCCTCACTCGCCAAAGAAGTAGGCGCCTGAACAGCCACTGCGTCGCCACCCACCGCCGGCGCTTGCCCTTTCCTCTTGTGCTTCTTGCGCTTTCGCTTCCGGGACCGTTTGCCGCCGCCGCCCGGGTTCCCCTGCAGGGAGAGCGCCTGCAGCCGCAAGTCGCGGGCTGCCTCTTCCACCAGTTCCGGCGACACCTGCTGCTGGCCCAGCGAGTAGGCAGAGACCAGGGCGTTGTCGCACAGGGTGTTGATGAGGCGCGGGATACCGCGGGAGTAAGCAAACACGCGCCGGGCGGTTTCCAGCGGAAAGATATCGCCGTCAACACTGCCTGCCGCCTCGAGGCGGCGCCGGATGTAGCCGGCGGTCTCGGCTTCCGACAGCGAGGCCAGCCAGAAGCGCAACGTCACCCGCTGCTTCAGTTGCCGCAACTCGGGCGACTCCAGCCTGGCGTCCAGCTCGGGCTGGCCGACCAGGACGATCTGCAGCAGCTTGCTCTCGGTGGTCTCCAAGTTGGTGAGCAGCCGGATCTCCTCCAGCACGGCGGTGGAGAGGTGCTGCGCCTCATCCACCACCACCAGCGTGGTCAAGCCTTTACGGTGGCGGTCGATCAGGTAGCGGCTGCACTGGATGAGCAGGTCGCTCTTGGAGGCCGGGCGGTAATGGACGCCCAGGTCTTCGGCCACGTATTGCAGGAACTGGTGGCTGGAGAGCCGGGAGTTGAAGACGTAGGCGTAGCCGAAGCGGTCCCTCCCGAGCAGGTCCAGCAGACAGCGCACCAGCAGGGTCTTGCCCGTGCCCACCTCCCCGGTCAGCACCATGAACCCCTTGCGGGCTTTGACCCCGTAATAGAGGCCGGCCAGCGCCTCCTGGTGTTGGGCGGTCGGATACAGGAAGTGCGGATCCGGACTCACCTCAAAGGGGTCGCGCTGCAGATGGAAGAAGGATCGGTACATGTTCAGCTCGCCAAGTAGGTATAGAGGCCGGTGCTGGCGGCCAGCAGCAGGAGCAGGCCAACCCCCGCCGCCTCCAGCCTGCGCCGCAATTGCCAGCGCCTCTCTTGCTCTTCGGTGCGCAGCAGGGGGATGCGCACCAATACCAGCAAACGCACCGCCTGTTGCAGCTCTTCTTCGCCGCGAACGGAGTTGTCGGTGATCTCGCGGGCCGCCGTCAGCACCACGCCCAGGCAGAGGCCCAGCAGCCAGCCAAACAGGGTGATTTGCAGCCGGTCAGGCCGGGAAGGCTTCTGGGGCAGGCTGGCCGGATCGAGGATGCGGAACTGCTCGCCTTGCTGGCGCTTCTCCAGGTTGGTGGCCAGCTCCGATTGCAGCTTCTTCTGCAGCAGGGACTGGTAGTACTGGCGGGAGTTCTCGTAGCTGCGCGTGACCTCGGCCAGTTGCTGCTCCCGCACAGGGGCCATCTCCAGGCGGGACTGGAACTGGCGGATGCGCTGGCGCAACTCGTCTACGTCCTTGTTGTGGCTGGCAATCTCTACCCCCACCGCCTTCAGGCGGCTCTGCACCTCGATGGCCGCGGTGTCGGCGGCCGTGACGGTCGCTGCCCTTTCGGGGGAGCCGGCGGCCGACTCGCTCTCGGCCTGCTTCTTGAGCCCCTCCCAGCGCTCCAGCTCGTCGCGCAGCTTCACCACGTCCGGATGCTTGGGCGTGTACTTGGTCTCCAGATCGGTCAGTTGGCGGCGCAGGTCATGCACCGTGGCTTCCTGGGCGGGGGGCGCGGCGGAGGCGGCCGCTCCGGCGGCTGCGGCCTGGGTCTGCTGCAGCGACTGCCGCAGCGCGCCGTACTCGGCGTCCATGGACTCCAGGTAAACCTTTTGCTGCTCGGCGCGCTCCAGGGCCGTAGTGCTGGCGCGCATCTGCGCTTCCAGGCTGCCCAGGATCTGCAGGTTGCTCTGCTGCTGCTCGGGGAGCTGCCCCAGAAAGCGCAACTTGTACTGCCGTTGCCGCTCCTCCTGCTCAGCCAGCTCCTTGCGCGCCTTCTCCAACTGGCTCTCCAGAAAGCTGGTGGTCCCGGCCGACTGCTGCGTGCGCGCCTGCAGGTTCTCTTCGATGAACAGCGAGGTGAGCTCGTTGGTGATCTGCTGGGCCACGCGGGCGTTGTCGGCCGAGTAGTAGATGCGGAAAGCGGTCAGCTCGGCGGGGCGGCCCGGCGCCCGCACCAGCTCGATCCGGATGCGGTCGCGCATCAGGTCAATCACCTCGTCCATCGTCATCCGGGCGCGCTCCCGCGGATAGAGGTTGAACTGTTCGATCAGCCGGCGCAGGCGCGTGCGGCTGAGGATCTGCTGGGTCATGCTTTGCAGCCGATCCTGGGGGTCGGTGACCACGTTGGGCATCACGTACTGTTCCGGGACCTTCTGCTGCTCGACCAGGACCAGCGCTTCGGACCGGTAAAGCTGGGGCCACAGCAGCGCGGCCAGGAAGGCCAGCAGCCCCAGCCCAAAGAAGGGTCCCATCAGCCACCAGCGCCGGCGAAGCGCCAGGGCCCAGTAGTGTTCCCAATTCAACGGCCTCTGTTCCAAGGACTCGTGCATGGTGGTTTCACCGTCCCAGCGGGATTGCCCGCAAGCGATAAAAGATGGCGAAGCTGACCCGGTTGCGGTTCAGGTCGGCGGCCAGGGGGAAGGGGCCGCCGCCGCGCTGCCGGAGGAAGTTGTAGGCCAGGCGGGCGCTGAGGTTCTCGCCCAGGGAGCGCTCCAGGGCCAGCCCGGTGCCTTGGCTCTGGACGCGGCTGTCGGCCAGCACCTTGCCCAGCGCCGCGGTGCGGGCCGCTTCCAGGGTCCAGCGCAGTTGCCAGCGCGAGGTCAGGCGGCGCTGCACGCTCACCCCGAACAGGACGTTGCTGGCCGCGCTGAGCAGGCCGCCGCCGTCGGTGACCGTGCGGCGGGCTGACACCTGCCAGACCGCCCGCTCCGTCCGCTCGCTGAAAACCGCCCCCAACCCGCCGTCCAGGCGCGTGCCGGAGATCCGGCCCACCAAGAGGGCCTGCGCCCCGTCCAGCGAGATCTGCTGGGTGAAGCGCTCGCGCAACTGCGCGTATTGCGGCCCTCCGAAAACCTCAACGCTGCGGTTGGGCGACCACTGGTGGGCGAAGCTGAGGAAGGCGCTGTGCACCCTGGCCCGCGCCTCGTCGCTGAACCGCAGCGCCTCAACCGAATACAACGCGCCCAGCGCGTCCGCGGCGGTCAACTGGCGCAGGTACTGCACGCCCCCGTTGATGTTCCGGCTGTCGCGCAGCCGCGGCCCGCCGGTGGCCGGCTCGCGGAAACGGCGCTCCAACGCCGCCGCGAAGAAGTTGAACGAGGTGTACCGCGACCTGTGGTAGGCGGCGTCCACCCGCGCGTTGTTCTCGAACATGGTGGTCAGCGGCGTAAAGACGTTGGTGTTGAGGCTGGCCGGCGGGACCATGGCCGGCACCAACTCCTCGCTCCAGCGCGGGTGGAAAACGCCGGAGAGACGGGAAAGCGAGTCGCGCAGGCGCAGGCCGAACTGGGGCGAGGGCTGGTAGTTCAGGTCGAAGCTGAAGGCGTGGCTGACGGTGTTGCGCGCCGAGGTTTCCCGGTAGAGCAGCAGGTCGGGGCGATAGTCCAGGGCCAGGGCGGACCTGGCCCGCTGTTGCTGGAGGGCCAGCCGCCCGCCGAAACCGAACACCGCGTCGCTCTGCCGCAGGGCATTGTTGTCCCACACGTTGTCGTCGTAGGCGGTTTCCTGCGCCAGGCTCAGGGACAGGAAGTTCCGCCGGGCGGCAGAACCGGCGTACTCCAGCCCCGACCGCTCCCCGCTGGCGTAGGATCCGCCCAGCGGAGAGGAGGAGCGCACCGGGGAGGGCTGAACGCCCTGTCCCCATCCGGCTGCGCCGGCGAGCGCCAGAAAGAATGCGGCGGCCACAACTCTTCGCGGCATGGTCACCTCACGGCACGACAACGGTATCGCCCGGCTCCAGCTTCACGTTCTGCGCGGTGTCTTTCCCCTTGATGAAATCCCGGTAGTTGAACGGCAGGCGCGTTGTGGACCCGCCGGCCAGCTTCCGGATCACGTAAATGTTTTTGACCTTGGCGAAGTCGCGGAACCCGCCCGCCAGGGCGATGGCGTCCAGCACAGTGACGGGCTTGCCGAGGTCGTAGGAGCCCGGCCGTTGCACCTCGCCCAGGATGTTGAACTTCTGGCTGTTCACCTTCTCCACGATCACCGTGACTTGCGGGTGCGCCAGGTATTCCTTCAGGGCGGCGGCGATCGTCGCCTGGAGGCGGGATGGCGTCTGCCCGGCGGCGTTCACGTCGCCGACCAGCGGTAGGGAGATCCTGCCGTCGGGTCGCACGGGCACCGAGCGGGAAATCTGGGGCTCCTGCCAGACGTGGATGCCGAGCACGTCCT
>CAYVGN010000214.1:0-5882 GCA_964451215.1 uncultured Acidobacteriota bacterium | reverse complement strand
CCCAGAGGCCCGCCCACCTCCTCGAAGATCAGCGTGTGCTTGCCGATCAGGATGGCATCGCCGGGGCGAAGAACGGTCTTGCGGATCCGCTGGTTGTTGACGAACGTGCCGTTGAGGCTGTCCCGGTCCTCCAGGACAAAGCGGTCGCCGTCGAGATAGAGCCTGGCGTGCTGGCTGCTGACGGCCAAATTGTCAATGACCACGTCGTTGCCGGGCAGCCGACCGATGGTCAGAGCGCTCTTCTGGATCGGGATCTCCTTGAGCACCTTGGCGTCATACTTCAGGATCAGTTTCGCCATCGCGCTTCCTCCTTGCCAGAGAGCCGGCAGGAGACGCCGCTGTTCCTTGGCGGGCGCCCGATGAGGTCCGCGGAAGCGTCACATCACAGCGCGCCCCGTTCGTCGTTGTTCGGGAGGATAGCCCAGGCCCGGCGCGAAAGCAACGTGAGCTAAGTTCTTCTGGCCTGCCGGCCTTGCAGGCGAGCACAAAGTTCCACCGCCAGGGGCTCGCGGTTGCGCTCCGTTACCGTGACCAGTTCGACATCCGGCCGACTGCTCACCGCCTGCAAGAACGGCAGGCGGCCGAGCCCCAGCGTGGCCAGGACATCCACCGGGGCATCTAGCGCTTCCAGTACCGCGCCGCGGAAACGGCCCGAAGCAGATTCCATCTTGCCTATCTCATCAATCACGATGAGGTCCACGTCGCGCCGGGCCAGTTCCCTCAGGGCCAGACGCTCGAAGGCCTCCAGGTTGACGCCATAACGCCCCACGCGCACCGGGCTGGGAAGCCCCACCCGGGCAAGCTCGGCCTGTTCTGCTTCCACGGTCACGATGTTGAAGCCGAGGCGCTGACCGGCCGGGTCGCGCACCTCGGTAGTGGTGAAGCCGGCCAGGCGAAGCCTGCCGCGCAGCCGTTCCACCACCCGCTCCACCAGCGTGGTCTTGCCCACTCCGGGCCTGCCGGTTACCAGCAGATTCAATCCGGCCACCGGGTTGCCTCCGGCAAGAGCGCCCCCGGCGCTGGACCCGGCAAGCCAGGCCCGGTTCAGGCGCTGAGGCACCTCCGGCTCACTCCGGAAGGTAGCCTTCCCTGGCGCGCAACTTGCAGTCCTTCAGGCCACTCACCGACACCTGGATGGTGCGCCACTGGCGGTTCTCGGCGGGCGGGGCTTTGTAGGCCAGCAGGTAGGTGTGCTTCAGCTCCCTGGAAATATCCTGAAACACGGCGGTAATCTCGCCGGACCTGCGGATCCTGTAGCACCGCCCGCCGGTGCGCTGCGCCAGCTCCTCCAATTCTTTCACCAGCGAGGGGTTGTTGAGGGCCTCGCCCTCCGCCACCGCGTGGATGGGCACGCCGACTTTCTTGGCGCGGGCGATGGCGGCGCCGGCGTTCAGCATGCTCAGGTTGTCCTGGCCGTCGGTAAAAACGACGATGGCCTTCTTGCCGCTGCGCCGGGCGAGTTCGCGCGCCAGTTGGGACAGGGAATCGAACAGGGCCGTGCCGCCCCCCGCGCGGGTCCGCAACACCGCCCGCTTGGCCGCGGCTTTGTCGCTGGTGAATTCCTGCAGCAGTTGGAGCGAGCCGCTGAAGCTGTAGATGGCCACCGCATCGTTCTGGCGGAACTCGTCAATCAGGCGGACGATGCCGTTCTTCACCGCCGCCAGCGCCGCCGCCATGCTCCCGGTGGTGTCCAGCAGCACGGCGCAGGAGAGGCCGGCCTGGCTGGCCTCGAAGGCCACCAGCGGCTGCCGGACGCCGTTGTCGCGGACCTCGAAACGCTCCCGGGACAGGTCTTCCACATATTTCCCATTGTGGTCGAGCACGGTGGCATAGACCTCGACCAGGCGCACGTCGGCGCGGAAAACAACCTCGGGAGCCTGGGCGAAGGCTGCTCCGGCCAGCAGCAACAGCAGGATTGGCAGGGTCATAAGCGTGCCACAGCCTCCTCAATGACCTCGCTGTTAATCTCCCGGAAAACGGCCAGCACCGAACGCCAGTCGCGCAGGTTGGTCATGAGCAGTTTCTTGAAGAGGATCTCCGCCACCGGCTCCGCCAGCGCCCCGAAGGCAGCCGCCGGAATGCCCTCGCGGTCCATGTACTCGGCCAGGTACAGCTTGAACTCGGCCACGCGCTCCGCCATCTTGCCGGGCAGAACGTAGCGCTCATATTCCTCGTAGGGCGCCAGGGGGAGAAGGTGCACGTGGCTGCATCCGCCGAGCATCCGCGTCTGCGGGCCCAGGGCCTGGAGGCGGGAGCTGTCGTTGCGCGCGCTGGCTTCCCGCAGGGCCCGGGTGACCGGCGAGGGGAAGGGATCGGTGCGGTGGCGTTGGAGATAGGCGTCGCCGAGGAAGTAGAGGTCGCTGAGGCTGACGGCCTGCCAAACCGCCTCCCAGTCCTGCGCGCGCACCCCGTTCAGCAGTTCCGCCCGCCGACCGGGCGAAAGCAGGCCCGTTGTTTCCTGGCGCAGGGTGGAAGCCGCCGCCGGATCCCGGGCCCCCTGCACCACCCACTCCCGCCCCACCCGGACCTTCAGGCCCAGCAGGCGCAGGTCCTCATCGCGCAGCGCCGCTCCAGCCGCCTCCCGGATGGACGCCACCTGCGCGGCAAAGGCGGGGGCGCTGCTCCGATCGCTTTGCCCCATGGCAGCGGCCGCCAGTTCGCCGGCCACGGCGCTGAATGCGGCGAACCCGCCAGTGAAACAGCTCCCGGCTCCTTCGCTGCTCGTGTGCAGTTCCGGCGGGCGGAAGACCGCCGAATCGCGCGGCCTCTTGAGCGGCACAAACTGGTGCTTCCGCAGCAATAGTGGATCCTCGGAGACCAGCAAGCCGTCCGGGTCGAGGAGGCGGGCGTAGAGGAGCCCCGCCAGGGCCAGGGTCACCTGGGGATTGATCTCGGCCAACAGTTCCCCTACCAGCCCTTCCACCTCCCTGCGGTCCCCGAGCCCTTGGCCCGGTCGGCTTTCCGCCCGCCCCACGCGCTCGCGAAGCCTTGCCAGGATGGGGACCGTCTTCGGCTGGAACGCCATCAGGTGCTCGCGTTCCTCGCGCCGGCGCAAGGCTTGGGGGAGCTCCAGCGACGGGAGGCCAGCGGCAGCGGTCTCCAGCGCCCGGAGGTGTCCGGCGGCATCGCCCGCTCCGGAAGCCAGGGCCTGGGCCGCGTCGTAGATTCGGAGCAAGGCCGACAGCGCCGGGACGTGTTGCGCTTCCAGCACCCTTTGGAGGCGGGTGTGCCGAATCTTCGCCACATCAAGCAGGTGCGTCACGCCCTCCAGCTCGAAGCTCACCGCGGCCTGCTGACCCAGCAACAGCGCGCGCGCGGCCTCGTCCGGGTCCTGCGCCTCGGCAGGGATCACCCGCCGGACCAGGTCCAGCGAGGCGCGGGTCCAGTCGGCGGCCGACTCCGCCGCCAGGAAGCGCTCGCAAAGAAGGGCGAACAGCGCGGCGGCGCGTTTCTCGTCCAGCGCCGCCGACTGCTGCGCCAGGCAGAGCAGTTCCAGCAGCGCGTGCACCTGCCCCAGCACGATGTCCAACTGCGGCGCCGGATAGCCGCCCAGCTTGTCCCGCAGGGCGAAGAAGCGCTCGAAATCGCGCTCCCCCAGCCCGGTAAGCGTGGCGAAATAGGGGTAGGCGCCGTCGCTCTCGGCCGCGTTTTGCGCCAGCAGCAGCGCAGCACGCTCGGTCAGCGGCACAGAGCGGTGGGCTTCCAGGCGCGCGACGGCAAGAAAGTTCTCAAGTCCCGACCGCTTCATTTCCCCGACGGCATAGCGGGTGCGGGCCAGGCGCGCCAGGACCTGATCTTCCTGCTCCGGCGTGAGTGGTTCGCCAGGCTTCTGGCTCAGGGCGGCGCCCTTCGCCGGCGAACTGGAGGCGCCCTCGGCCACCATCCATACCCGCGCGCTTCCCGGAAAGCGCACCCTACCCGCCGTGTCCAGCGGCGCCTCCCGCAGCAGGTCTGCCCAGGGGTTGTCGGGTGAAAGCACGGCGCGTTTGAGATGCAGCACGGAAGCTTCCCGGAACAGCTCGTAAAACAAGGCCAGGCGGGCCGCGCTGCGCGTGGAGAAGCGCTGGTGTTCCCTGTCCAGGTGAGAAAGCACAAAAAAGAACGCCAGCATGCGCCCCTGGTCCCTGTCCAACAGCGCCCGGAGAAAGGGCCCGGGGCGGCGAGGACTGGCGCCCGCCAGCTTCTCCCAGAACGGCTCGGCCTCCTTCCCTCCCGGCACCAGCACGCTGCCATTTTCCACGACCAGCACCGAGGAGTGCTGGTAAAGCAGCGCGGCGTACTTTTCCACCAGCTCTTTCAGGCCCATCCCGGCGAGCAAGGCGGACCTGGTGGGCTCATCCAGGGCGCTGAGGGCCGCGTAGGCTCGAGCCAGCCGGGGATCGCGGGCCAAAGCCTCGGCCAGGCCGCCCGGCAATTCCTCCTT
Source organism: uncultured Acidobacteriota bacterium (assembly GCA_964451215.1). Lineage (GTDB taxonomy): Bacteria > Acidobacteriota > Terriglobia > JAJPHL01 > JAPKYU01 > CAYVGN01. Next base: position 1,459 of record CAYVGN010000214.1, on the reverse strand, counting down.
CGCATAGAAGTGGCGGCGCCAGGTGTTCTCATCGAGCAGAACCGGCGTCCGGTCGGAAACCAGATCGAAGGAGTACGGCCGGCCCTCGTTGAGGGCCTGCTGCATTGTCACGCCGTCCACCGCCAAGGCGACCGCCGACTCCTGGCGGCGGCCCAGGGGCGTCTTCTCGTCGGCCTCCATCCTGGCCCCTTTCCCCAGGGAGCGGATCTTCCACCCCAGCAGGTTCAGGATGGTTTCGGTTCGGCCCCCGCGCCCGGAGACGGTAACCGTTACCCGGTTGTCCTGGCGCGTGCCCAGCGCCTCGAGGGCCGCCACCCGACGGAAGTGCTGCTGGATGCGCTCAATGTAGACCGTGGCCCGCCGATCGAGGGAAGCCGTGTGCTCAACGATGGCCCGGCAGTAGTCCATCAGGAAGCGCTCGGGCGAGGAATTCTCCTTGCTCCGGGCGACAAAGGCCAGGGCCTGTCTTCCCCCGGGAATCCAGACTCCGTTTCTGGGCCCCGCGCTGGCCTTTGCCGTGGCGGGGCGGACCTGCCTGCGGGCGGTGCGCAGCCGCTCTCTGAACCACTCCGCCCGCTGCGGATCGTTGTCCCGGAGCGAAACCGTGAGGCCGCGCTCCAGAACCGAGAAGTACTCGTCGGAGCGCGCGGCAGAGTGTTGCAGCGCGGTCGCCAACCGGGCGTAAGCCTCGGGCGCCGCCGAGCCAGACAGATCCTCCATCTCCGCCGCCTGGCGCAGCACGCTCAGCTCCTCGGTGGAGGCCGCAGCCTGGCGGAGTTCCCGGCGGAGTTGGTAGAAGCGGCCCGGCTCGTCCAGCGCTGATTGCGCCCCTAAAGCGACAACGCCGCCCACCATCGCCATCAGCCACCTGACCACGGTCCTGGCCGCCATCTGGTCACCCCTCGGAGGGAAAGCGCCCCGATTATACATGTGGCAACCGGACGATGTACCCGCCCGGCACTTACCAGCTCCGTTTCTACTTCCCCGTGAGCGACCGCAGGTACACTGTCGTGCCGGAGCCCCGGCTTGAGGTAGAGTAGGGGCGGTTTGAGCCGGGGCGCTTGGCGGGCTAACGGCAGGTAAGTTTATTATCAGGAGGGATTACGGTGAACAGGCGCGAATTCATCCGCACCTCAGCCCGTTGTCTGGCAGTCTCCGCACTCGTCCCAGGAATTGGCCCGCTGGTCAAGGTGCATGGCGACGGCTTCCAGCGCGACCCGCGGAGTTCGCGCGGGCGGAGGCCGAACATCCTGGTGATCGTGGCCGACGATTTGGGCTACGCCGACCTGGGCGTGCAGGGCTGCCGCGATGTTCCCACTCCGCACATGGATTCCATTGCCAGAAACGGCGTCCGGTTCACGAACGGGTACGTTTCCTGCCCGGTCTGCAGCCCCACGCGGGCGGGCCTGGTTACGGGCCGTTATCAGCAGCGTTTCGGCCACGAGTTCAACCCGGGACC
>CAYVGN010000213.1:0-5898 GCA_964451215.1 uncultured Acidobacteriota bacterium | reverse complement strand
TCACCGACATGGGCACCACTTCCACCCGCCCGGGCGCGTGGAAGTGGTGCCCATGTCGGTGATGCGGCAGAAGATCGCCGAGCACATGGTGATGAGCCGGCGCACCTCGGCGCACGTCCACACCGTCTTCCAGGTGGACCTGACTCGCATCGGGCGCCTGCGCGAGCAAGCCAAGGAGGAGTTCGAGCGCCGCCACGGCATCAAGCTCACCTACCTGCCCTTTTTCTGCCACGCCGCTGTTTTGGCGCTGAAGGCCTTCCCCTACGTGAACGCCTCGCTCGAGGGCAGCAGCATCGTGCTGAAGAAGGACATTAACCTGGGCATCGCGGTGGCCCTGGAGTGGGGGCTGATCGTGCCGGTGATCAAGAACGCTGAGGAGAAGAACATCCTGGGGCTGGCGCGGGCCATCCGCGATCTGGCCGACCGCGCCCGGGCCAAGAAGCTTTCTCCCGACGAGGTGCACGGCGGAACCTTCACCATTACCAACCCCGGACAGTTCGGGTCGCTGTTCGGCCTGCCCATCATCAACCAGCCGCAGCTCGCCATCCTGGGCGTTGGCTCGATCCACAAGGCGGCGGTAGTGGTGGACGATGCCATCGCCATCCGCTCTATCGTCCACCTGTCGCTCAGCTACGACCACCGGGTGATTGACGGCGCGGTGGCCGACCAGTTCATGGCCCACATCAAGAAGACTCTGGAAAACTGGGAGGAGCCGGTTCTGTAAATGGCACAAGAGAAGGGCCCGGAGGAAAACGAGGGCGAAGTTTCCTTCGGCGACATCCTTTCCCGCTTCGAGCGCGAACAGTCACGGGGTGGCGGCCGCCGGGTGGGCAAGGCCGAGGCGGTGCGCCGCGGCACGGTTGTCGGCGTTTCCGGCGACTACGTGCTGGTGGACTTCGGAGCCAAGTCCGAGGGCGTGATCCCGGCCGAGGAGCTGCGCGACCCCCAGGGCAATTTGGCGGTCCGCCCCGGCGACAGCTTCGAGGTGCTGATCACGGGCCGAAACGCTGAGGGGCTCGTGACCCTGTCGCGGCTGACCGGGCCGCGCCCGCGGGACTGGGAGGAGCTGCGGGCGGCCTACGAGCGACACGAGGTGATCCCAGGCCGGGTGTCCGGCCTGGTCAAGGGCGGCCTGACTGTGGACGTAGGCGCGCGCGCGTTTCTGCCGGCGTCACGCAGCGGCGCCCGCGACCCCGCGGAAATGGAGAAGCTGGTGGGGGAGGAGATCCGCTGCCGCATCACCAGGCTCGACCCGGAAGACGAGGACCTGGTGGTGGACCGCCGCGTGGTGCTGGAGGAGGAAGCGCGCCTGGCCCGCGAGCAGATGCTGGCCGGCCTGGAGGAGGGCCAGGTGGTGCGCGGCGTCGTCCGCAGCATCACTGACTACGGCGCCTTCATTGACCTGGGCGGGGTGGACGGCCTGCTCCACGTCGCCGACATGTCCTGGTCGCGCACCGCCAGCCCCCGCGCGCAATTTCAGGTCGGCGACACGCTCGACCTGAAGGTGCTTGCAGTGGACCGTGAGGCGGGCAAGATCTCGCTGGGTCTCAAGCAGATGTATCCCGACCCGTGGGAGCAGGCGCGGCGCGAGTTGAAGGAAGGCGACCGGGTCCGCGGCACGGTCACCCGGCTCACCGACTTCGGCGCCTTCGTCGAGATCCGGCCCGGCGTCGAAGGGTTGATCCACATCTCCGAGATGTCCTGGACCAAGCGCGTGCGCAAACCCAGCGACCTGCTCCAGCGGGGCGAGGAGGTGGAGGCCGCCGTCCTCAAGATTGACCCGGATGCCAAGCGCATCGCGCTGGGCCTGAAGCAGGTGCTGGGCAACCCCTGGGACAGCATCCAGGAGCGCTACCCGGCTGGCAAGGTGGTCCAGGGCAAGGTCGTACGGCTGGCTAAGTTCGGCGCCTTCGTGGAAGTGGAGGAGGGCATTGACGGCCTGCTCCACATCTCCGACCTCAGCGCCGACCGCCGCCTGGACCACCCCAGCGAAGTGGTGAAGATCGGCCAGCTCGTCAAGGCCGTGGTGCTGGAAGCCGACCGCGAGAAGCGCCGCCTGAAACTGGGCATGAAGCAATTGGAGGCAACCTCGCTCGAGGAGTACCTGCGCGAGCACAAACCGGGCGACCGGGTAGTGGGGCGCGTGGTGCGTGTCGAGGGCAGCCAAGCCACCATCCAGTTGGGCGAAGGGGTAGAAGGTGTCTGCCCCCTGGCGGGGTTGGAGCCGCCAGTAGGGACGGACCTCGCTGCCCGTTTGGGGCCGGAACCCGCCGAGAAGCCGGCGCGCGAGCCAGCCCGCGGCACCCTGGCCGAGGCCCTGGCGGCCGCCTGGAAGGGCCCGCTGCCTGCCACCCCTGAACCAGGCCCCGCTTCGGAACCCCTGCGCGAAGGCCAGCTTCGCTCCTTCCTCATCACCCGCCTCGACCCCGCCGCCCGGCGCATCGAACTCGCCGTCTCTTAGCCACAGAGAGACCGCAAGAAAACCAATCCGCAGATTTCACAGATTCGCGCAAGTGCGGCCGGGGGAGCGTCTGCGCGAATCTGTGCTTTCGTTTGTTGGGCTCGCCGAGCCGGCTACTTGAGCACCAGGAGGTGGACCGAGGAGGCGGTGTCGCGCCAGCGGAACACGCGCTGCGTGGCCTTCTGGAAGTCCTCGGGCCTGGCGCGGTGGATGTCCACGAACTTCTGCGGGTTGCGGTCCACCAGCGGGAACCAACTGCTCTGGACCTGCACCATGATCCGGTGGCCGCGCCGGAAGGTGTGGTTGATGTCGGGCATCTCGTACTTGACGCGACTCGCCTTGCCCGGCACAAAAGGCTCCGGGGTCTCGAAGCTGTTGCGGAAGCGACCGCGGAACAGCTCGCCGCGCACCAGTTGCTGGTAGCCGCCCATCCGCACGCCAGCGGGATTAGGGTCGGGATTCGGGTAGTCATCGGGATAGACGTCAATCAGCTTGACCACCCAGTCGGAGTCGGTTCCGGTGGTCGAGACGTAGAGTTCCGCGGTGACGGGACCGACCACGGTCAGGTCTTCCTTCAGCACGTCGGTTTGGTAGACGAGGACGTCGGGGCGGGTGGAGGCGAAGCGCTGGTCGTCCACCATGTGCTCGTACGTCATGCCGAAAGCCGTGTAGCCGATGTGGGGCACCGGCTTGGCCGGATCGCTGATGTACTCGTCGAAGACCGGCGCAGCATCAGCGGGCGGGTCGAAAGACAGCCGGCCGCCGGGGTGCAAGTAGAGCGTCCTGGCGGTGGCGTTCTTGGGGGGCCAGGCCTCGTAGCTGCGCCAGACGTTGGTGCCCGTCTCGAACACGTAGGCCTCGGGCAGCTTCGGTTCGCCCTTGCCCTTGAGGTGGTAGTTGAAGAACGGGAAGAAGATCTTCTCGCGGTAGAACTCGGCGCTCTTGGAGCCGAAGCGGACGTGGCCCAAGCTGCTGCCCTCGCTACGCATCCAGCCGCCGTGAGGCCATGGGCCCATCACCAGGATGTTGTAGGCACCCGGGCTGGTCTTCTCCACCGTCTTGTATATGCTCAGCGGCCCGTAAAGGTCCTCGGCATCGAACCACCCACCCACTGTCATCACCGCCGGCCGGATGTTCTTCAAGTGCGGCAGAAGGTTGCGCGCCTTCCAGAAATCGTCGTAGTTGGGGTGCGCCATCATTTCGTTCCAGAAGGCGATTTCGTTCCTGAAGATCTTCTCGTTGAGGTTGCTGAGCGGTCCAAGCTCAAGGAAGAAACGGTAGCCATCGGGCGTGCCGGGATCGAAGGCGCGCGGCTGCTCGCCGGGTTTCGTGGGACGGCCGAAGAAGTTGAAGAAGCTGAAGGTGTGGGCCAGGTAGAGCGCGCCGTTGTGGTGGAAGTCGTCGCCGATGAACCAGTCGGCGATGGGCGCCTGGGGGGAGACCGCCTTCAGCGCCGGGTGTGCGTCAATCATCCCGGCGGCGGCGTAGAAGCCCGGATAGGAGATGCCCCACATCCCGACCCGGCCATTGTTGTAGGGAATGTTCTTGATGAGCCAGTCAATGGTGTCGTAGGTGTCGCTGCTCTCGTCCACATCGGCCGGCCCCTTCTTTACCGGCTTGTGCGGGGTGACGTTGACGAACTCCCCCTCTGACTTGAGCCGCCCGCGCACGTCCTGCCGCACGAAGATGAATCCTTCCCTGGCGAACTGCTCCGCCCCCAGGTCGCCGGGGTAGCGGTCCACGCCGTAGGGGGCCACGCTGTACGGGGTGCGGGTGAGCAGGATCGGGTAGGTCTGGGAGGTGTCCTTGGGGGCGTAGACGGCGGTGAACAGCTTCTTGCCGTCTCGCATGGGAATCTCAAACTCGTACTTGGTGTAGTTGGCCTTGATATAGTCCAGCCCCTGGCCCTGGCCGGCCGTTGCCAGCAGGACCAGGATCAGGACGGGCGGGAAGCACCGTCGCAGGAAGGGGCGGGCATTGAGTGTCATAGCGCTTTCTCCCTTTTCCAGAGCGACATCATACCAGCCACCGTAACCTTACCAGCCAGAAAGAGAGGGAGCCCGCAGGGGCGGGCGCAGACCCCGGGCGGGGTCTCCCACCTGCCGAAAAGGGGCGCATAATACGGAGGAGTGGCGCTAACCTTTTGAACAGAAACCCGTCCATTGAACTGGAGCTTACAGACCAGGCCGACCCGGCCGGCGGGTGGCGCCGGAGCCGGGCGGTTCAGGGCGGTAGGGCCCCACGATGGCCACGGGTTGCTTATCGGCAGGAGCCTTGGTGAGTAAGCCCCAGACGGCACGCATTGACGATGCCGCCCTGGTTCGGGCGGCGCAACAAGGCAACCAGCTTGCCTTCGAGGAGCTGGTATGCCTCTACGACCAGAGCGTGCTCCGCCTGGCAGTGAGCCTAGTGGGATCGGAGGAGGACGCCCGCGACCTGTACCAGGAAGCCTTCCTGAAAATCTATCGCTCGCTGGGCGGCTTCCGGTTTGAGTGCAGCTTTTACACGTGGGTGTACCGCATCGTGACCAACATCTGCCTGGACCACTTGAGGAAGAAGGCGGTGCGCAAGGAAGAGCAGCCGGTGGTGAAGGGGGAGGACGGGGAGGCGATGGAGCTGTTCGAGAGAGTGGAGGACGCCCGGCCGGGTGCCAACCCGGAGCGCTCCCTGCTCAGTCGGGAAGTGGCCTGGCGCCTCGAGCGGGCCCTGTTGCGCCTGACCCCGCGCGAACGCCTGGTGTTTGAGTTGAAGCACTACCAGGGGCTCAGGCTGCGCACCATCAGCGACATGCTCCAGACCACGGAAGAGACCGTGAAAAACTGCCTGTTCCGCGCAACCCAGAAGTTGCGCAACTCATTACAGGGGGCGTTATGAACTGCCCGTGGGTAAGAGACCAGATCCTTCTCTACCTGTATAAGGAGCTGGACGATCCCGAGCGGATCGAGATCGAGCAGCATCTGGAGCGCTGTTCGGAGTGCTCGGCCGAGGTCGAGCGGGAGCGGGCGCTGCACCGGCTGATGGACCGGCGTGAGCATCCCGCCGTTTCTCTGGCGCTGCTGGCGTCGTGCCGGGCGCGGCTGGCCGAGGCGCTGGAGGGCGAGCCCCGGCGCCGCTGGGCCTGGGGTCGCTTCTGGGGCGGCATCGCTGCCCTGCGCCCCAGCTTCCAGCCGGCATTGGCGGCGCTGCTGCTGTTGGTCGGCTTCCTGGCGGGCTGGGGGCTCTCTGCCTTCCAGCGCCTGCCCCAGTTGCCCGGGCTGACCCGGGCCGAGGAGTTCAACCTGGCCAATATCTCCAGCATCCATTCCATCTCCACCGATCCCACTGGGCAGCTCGAGGTCGTGTTCGACACCACGCGCCGGCGCGTGCTCCGCGGGACGTCGCGCGACCCGCGGGTCGAGCAACTGCTGGTCTACGCGGCCAAGAACTACTCCAACCCC
>CAYVGN010000212.1:0-5902 GCA_964451215.1 uncultured Acidobacteriota bacterium | reverse complement strand
TCCCTACACTCCCGGCCAGCTTCGCCTGGTGGAGGTGGCCACCGGCCGGGAACAGGAACTGACCACGCCCCACCCCACTGCTGGCAATCCCGTCTGGGCCCCCGACGCCACTCGAATCGTCTGCGGGCTGAACGTGCCCAATGCGGGCAGCCTGCTGCACGAGATTACCCTGCCCGAGGCCCGGGTCCGACAGATTCAATATCGCCCGCAAAGCGCCGCGGCTGGCGGCTGGGTTTATGCAGCCTGGAATGCCCGGCATAACGAGCTGTTTTTCGCGGCCCGGCGCAGCGGCGTACCCCAAATCTGGTCCATGCCCGCCGGCACGCCGCCGGTCATGGTGCAGATACCGCTGACCCGCTATCGGCCCGAGGACATTGTCCTGCTGCACAGCCTCTCGGCCATGCCTGATGGCTTGGCGGTGGTTTACTCGGCCGTGGCGGTGAACGGCAAAGGCGACTACGAGCTGTACCGCATTGCTCGCGCCGGCGGCGCGCCGGCCGCTATCACCAACACCACTCGCGACGAATTCTCACCCGCCGTCTCGCCGGACGGCAAACTCCTCGCCCACGTCTCCAACCATCTGGGCAACATTGATCTGTTCACCATGCCGGTCTCCGGGGGCGAGAAGAAGCATGTGCGCATAACCGGGTTGAAGTTCCGCCGGCCTGCGGGAAAGGTGCGTGTGAAGGTTCTCGACGAACTGGGCCGGCCTTCTCCGGTTCGCCTCTATGTGCGCGCCTCCGACGGAAAAGCATACTGCCCGGCGGGATCGCCCATCTTCTACTACCCGCTGGAACCCGGGGGCGCGCGCGAGGGTTTCTTTGTGGCCGGCGGTGACGACACGTTCCCGGTCCCGGCCGGCCCCCTGCGCCTGGTGGCGATCAAGGGCCTCGAGTACCATCCCGCGGAGCGTAACGTGGACGTTGCCCCGGAGCAGCTCACCGAAGTGACCCTGACCATGGAGCGCTGGGCGAACTGGAATCAGCGGGGCTGGTGGAGCGGCGAAAACCACTTCCACGCCAACTACAACGGCAGCTACTACCAGCGGCCTCCGCAGTCACTGGGCTGGCTGATGGCGGAAGACCTCAACCTCGCCAACATGATGGTGGCCAACGCCGCGGGCGCTTTTATCCACGACAAGGAGTTTTTCCGGGGAGCGCCGGACCCGCTTTCTACCTCGCGCTACCTGCTCTACTGGGGCCAGGAGTATCGCAATAGCGACCCGCTGGGCCACATGGCCTTTCTGAACATCCGCAAACAGGTGCCGCCCTCCTACACCAGCGTGATTGGCAGCGACTCTCCTTATGATTTCCCATTGAACACCATGGCGGCCCTGGCGGCCAGGGAGCAGGGCGGGCTGGTCAGCTATGTCCACCCCATGGGCAGCTCCAGCGACGTCTTTGACACCGAGCTGGGCGCCAAGGAAAGCCCGCTGACCGCAGCTCTGGGCGCCCTGGACTCCATAGACATCCTCCCGTTCCCCGAGGCCGCCACCCAACTCTGGTATCGCCTGCTCAACGCCGGCTTCCGCATCGCCCCGGGCGCCGGCACGGACGCCTTCACCAACTGGCGACGCATCAACTGGGTCCCTGGGAGCGCCCGCGAGTACGTGGAAGCAGGGCCGGAGCTGAACTGGGCGCGCTGGATCCAGCGCTACCGGGAAGGACGCAACTTCGTCACCGAGGGGCCGTTGCTCAGCTTCGAGGTGAACGGCCAGACCATGGGTTCCGTTATCCAGATCCCGGACGGCGAGCCCTATCGCGCCCGGCTGGTCACCGAGGTCACCTGGCGAGCTGCGCTGCAGCGAGTTGAGTTCGTCCAGAATGGCCGGGTAATCGAGAGCCGCCAAGTGGACGCGCGCGGCCCCTTCCGCATGGAAAAAGAGCTGATGGTGGAAGGCAGTTGCTGGCTGGCTGCCCGCGCCATCGGGCAGGCTGCCCGGGGCGTTGTCCGCCCGCCGCCCGCGCACTCCGGTCCCATTTACCTGCACGCCGGCGGCCGGCCCACCCTGCTCACGGAGGACCTGGAGCTGCTGCTTCGCTGGGTAGACCGCTTGTGGGCCTACCTCGAGGAGCGAAATAACCTGGGCCCCGGCGACAATCGCGCCCGCGCGCGGAGAATGTTCCAGCAGGCCCGCGAACACTACCTGGCCAAGCTGGCCCAGGCCCGCTGACCGGCGCTTTTCGGCACCCGCGGAAGAGGCCAGCTCCAGCTACATCGTCCGCAGCCAGGCTATGGCCTCTGGATGGCCGTACCAGGCCGGTGCCAGCCACAAGGCGCAATACCTCGCTTCGCTTTCTTTTCCCGGCGAGTAGTAATCCGGAGGGCGCAAGGGAGGAAACTTCCTGGCGGTGAAGTAGGGGCTGACGTACGGGTTCTGCCTGCGTGCCTGGCGCAGGGCCCGGACCGCGCACCGCCGGCGAGGAAGCCTTCGAGATGGTGGTGCCCGCCATGAAGGTCCGCGACTTCCACTTCACCGAACTCACCAGATTTTGACCGCAAGAAGCGTCAGGCGAGGACTGACTCGGCCCAACGGAAGACGCGCTCAGCTAATTCCAGCGCCCGCTCGTAGTCTTCTTCAGTGACGCCACCGGCCAGCGTGACGTAACGGGTCAGAGCAGCGTATGGGTTCAGGACGTGGGCTTCACGGACTGTTTCGGGGACGGGGATGCCGCTCCGTTCTGCGAGAGCGAGTAAGTCATCAATCTTGTGCGTCTTCGGAAAGGGATACTGGCGCGCGACCAGAATGGCCTTGATCGCTTTCTCCGCGGCTTGCTGGGCGTCAAAGCACAGATCCTCGTAAGCCACGTCAGCCAGTTCGCGATCCGCCCTTGCCCTGGTCAGATTGCTCCGCGCTCGACGCAGCCATTCTTTCGGATCTGTGGGGTCTGGCAGTTCAAGCGGCATAGCCTCTTCTTCGGCTTCCGGCCGGCTCGGGGCGCGCGGCCCCTGAGCCTGATAGATTTCGATGCCTTCTTCCAGAGCTGGCCGAATAATGGTACCTACCTTGTCGCGGTATTTGGCGATGTCGTCCGGCGTGACCACGACCACGTCAACAGGGACGCCGAGGCCGGAGAAACTGTCGTAGATGCGAGTCGTGAGCCGCCAGCGGTGGGTAACACCCGACTTCACGACCAGCAAGTCCAGGTCGCTGTCGGGGAGGAGTTCGCCGCGGGCCGCTGATCCAAACAAAATAATCCGCTCTGGGTCGGCCGCTTCCACGACGCGGCGCACAACCTCATCCAGCAGCGCCTGCTTCGTCATCTCTTTGCCATTTGAACACAAACCAGGCACAAACGGTAGCTGGCGGCCGTTGAGCGGGCCGGGATAGTATACGGCCCTGGGCGAATGACGGTCGCCGACAAGAACAGGCACGGATGCCGGCAGGGACGCCGCCTGGCGGGCATGCGCTTTCTGGTTCTGCTGTTGGCGGCGCTGGCGACCGCGCGGGTGGCGGAAGCCAAAGGGCCACAACTGGGGGTGAACATGGGCTGGGCGTTCGTCTATACCTGCCCGCCCAGCGATCTCAGTTGCGCGCCCAACGTGGACTACGCGGCCATTCCCGCCTTCGCCTACACGGACAGAGGGGGAAACCGCACGGCGTTCGCCAACTGGGTGCGCGGCGCGGCGCTGCCCCGCTTGCCGGCCGCCAACCTGCAATTCCTCCGCATCTTCTTTTCCCCGGGCACCGACGTCGCCTGCCCCGGCTGCGGTTACACCGCCGCCTCCGTTGATTACCTGCCCTACCTGCTGCCGCGCGGCTCTCCTTACCGGAGCGGCCGCAGCTTCGCCACACGCTCCCAGCCGCAGCTCCAGCCCTGGGTCTACACCAACCTGGAACTGTTCTTTCGCGATGTGGCGGCGGCCGGGCTGGAAGTGGACCTGGTGCTGGCCTGGGACGAGAACTATGCCTGCTGGGACAACGCACCGGGCGAAGGTAGCTTCGTCGGCTTCGCCGCCCTGCGCGAGGCCTGGGAGAACGCAGCCGCCGCACTGGTTCGCTCCGGCGCCCGCATCCTGCAAATGGAAACCTCCCAGGAGGAACAGCTCTTCCAGGCGGGGATCGAGGTCCACGGTGTCGAGGCGGAGCCGCGGCGGGGCTACATCCGCTCGCGCGTCATCCCAGCCGGGGAGTGGGGCCAGCAGCCGGCAGCAGCCTTCCAGGCCGAAATGCTGGACGCCACCTTGGGCCCGCTCCAGGCAAGGTTCCCGCAACTGGCCGGCCGCATCTTCCCCGGCCTGCAACTGCGCGGCGGCCAGGGCGCCTGCAATACCAAGACGTACAACCGGTGGGGAGACAGCCCCTGGCCGGTGACCGACATCGCCAGCTATTACAACTACGTGGCCTCACGCCGCGCGCAGTATCCCTCTGCCTACCCGTTCCTGCCGGAATACCCCGCGCTGTTCCACTTCCACCGCTACCTGGCCCTGGACATCCACGGCAACCCGGCAGAGAACGCAGCGCGGGTGGCCGGGTCATTCGATGATCTTCACGCTTTTCATTCCGGGAACCTGGGGGCCGCCTTCACGCGCTGCGGCGGAAACTGGGCGTCGCCGGCGCCTTTCCGCCGGGCGCCGCCCATCGTCTTCGGCGAAACCAACTCCAGCGCCGTCACCTCTTGGCAGGCCTTGCGCATCGTTGCGGAGGGTTACCGCCGGTCGCGGCTCCGCAGGTGGGCGGGCCGCCGCGCGCAGGTTGTCATCATGCCCTGGTTTTTCGGCTACGGGGCCGATCCGTGGGACCCGGAGAATGCGGAGTGCGGCCTGCGGAAAGCGAAATGCCGGGGTTGGATAACCTGGGGCCGTTCCGCGCCACAGACCGGGGTGGGGCCGGTGCTGTATGTTTCCCGGGACGAGTTCACGCTGGCGGCAAGGCCGGGCGCCAATCCGGCGGCATCCATGTTCGAGATTCGCAATCGAGGGGATGGCGCGCTGCGCTTCGCGGTCTCAGTTCCCCCGGAGAACAAGTGGCTGAAAGTCGCGCCGGCGTCGGGAAGCGTAGCCGCCGGGGCGTCGGCGCCTGCAACACTATCGGTGGAGAGCGCAGCGCTGCCGGAGGGCGTCTACCGCGGCCGCTTCATCGTTTCCGCTCCGGAAGCCGCTGACGCCCCGTACACGGTGTCCGTCAGGCTGTACGTCACCCCGAATGTGGTTACCGAGCCGGGACGGCTGGACCTAGTCTTGCCGGCGGGCACGGCCGCCGTGCGCGAACTGCTTCTCCCGATTCAGTCGGGCACAAGCGCGGCGCTTCCCAGGTACGAGGTCAGCACCGAGTCTGGCGGTGACTGGCTGTCGGCCGAGCTGCGGCGAGACGGGGCGACGGTTCTGGAGGTGCGAGTCCGGCCGCTGCCGGAAGGCGCCTACCGCGGCGCGATCCGCTTCCAGCAGCAGGGACGACCCGCCGGCCGCGTGCCTGTCTCGGTCACTTACACTACCCGGCCGATCCTGGCCGTGGAGCCCGGCGAAATCACAGTGGAAACCGCCGCCGGCCTGCCCCTCGGGTTCGCCTGGATCCGCGTCCACAACGAGGGCTGGGGAGATCTGAGCTGGGCGGTGAGCGCGACCAGCGAGACGGGCGGCAACTGGCTGCAGGCCGAGCCCGGGGAGCACCCCTACATCAAGGTGAGCATGGACGGGGCGCGGCTGCCGCCCGGCACCTACCGCGGCAAGGTCCGTGTCAGCTCGGGGGCGGCAGCCAACGAAACGCGGGAAGTGCCGGTGGAACTGCGGGTGCGGCCGCGCGGCCGACCGCTGCTGAAGCCCGGCTGGGCCGTGGACCTGGCCGCCTACTGCGGCGGCCGGCGCCGCTGCCACCTGGTCCCCGGCAGCCTAGCGTTGCTGCTCGGGGAGCAGTTGGCCTATGAGCCCGCGGTGGCGCTGCGGCAGCCGCTTCCTACCGCGC
>CAYVGN010000211.1:0-5950 GCA_964451215.1 uncultured Acidobacteriota bacterium | reverse complement strand
CGAAGGTGTCGCTGACCACTACGGCGCAGTCGCACCCGGCCAGGCGCTGCAGGCCCTGCCGCAGGGCCTCGGCCGAGGCGTCCGGGTCGCGGGGCAGCAGCGTGACCCATCCCTCCCCTTCGCCGCCCGGCACGTTGGAAAGGTCTACGCCCGCGTTGGCGCAGACCAGGCCCTGGTGGGTTTCCACCAGGAGCACGCCGCGGTCCATCTTCACCACGCGCCGCGCCTGCTGCAGGATGGCCTCCACCAGCCGGGGGTCCTTGCCGTGCTCCCGGGCAAACGAGACGGCCAGCGCAGATGGCTGGATATCGCGGAGGCGGATCAAGCGGCCCTCCGCCTTCGACACCACCTTTTGCGCCACCACCACCGCGCAGCCGCTCTCGATCGGCTGCGCTTCCCGCCCGGCGGCTTCCACGATGAGCGATGCCAGGTCGTCGCCGGGCTTGATCTCGGGCAGCGTTCTCAGCGCAACGATTCGGATTTCCGGGCTCATGTTTTCTTCAGTCCCTATTCTCCCTGCCCGGGCATGGTGGATTCGAGCCGCCTGGCGGCTTGAATCCTGTCCAGAAATTCCGCGATGGGGCCGGAGGGCCGGCGCTGAAGCAGCGCCGCCAGGTCCTGCGGCGTATCGAGGTCGAAGACCAGGCCTGGCGGGCGGGCCACGGCGACCGCTGCCCGGCGGGCGCGCGCCTGCTCCAGGTGCGCGGCGAAGCTGCCCGGGCCGAAGCGGCTCTGGATCAGGTCCGGCGGCGTTCGCACCAGGGCGTTGGTGCCGGTGCCGTCGGTGGAAGGCACGATCACCAGCCGCGGGGCTGGAAGCGCCAGCGCCGTCTGCAGAACCAATTCCACGTCAGCGGCTGTAGCCAGCGGCACGTCGCTCGGCGCCAGCAGCAGGGTCGTGGCGCCCCACTCCATCGCGCGTCGCGCGGCACAGTCGGCTGAGTCGCTGTGGCCGTCCTGGCTGGTTTCGGCCAACGCTGTCGCGCCCCGGGCAGCCGCCGCGCTCAGAACGGCAGGGTCGCTCGAGGCCACCACCACGCGGTCCAGGCCGCGCGAGGCGAGCAGCACCTCCAGCGCCTGGGCGAACATCAGCCGGGCCAACTGTTCGCGCTCTTCCCGGTTCAACACCGGCCCCAGTCGGTGCTTGGCCTGGCTGGGGTCTTTGACCGGCAGCAGTCCGAAGATCACAGCTCCAGTGCCTCCAGCGTGGCTCTGGCCAGCGCCACCCGCTCCCTGTGCCCCTTCATGATCGTGTCGGTGGACCTGGTTCTCACTCCCAGCTCCTCGATCCGCCCGGCGTCGGGCTCGTCGGCGTGGTCCATCACGAAGACGTCGAGAAAGTCCCGGTAAAGCTGGGCCACCTGCCAGGCCGAGGCCTCCAGGCCCAGACTGCGCAGCATGCGGTCGGCCGGGCCTTTCAGCGCGCGACCGCCGACGATTGGGGAAAGCGCGGCCACGCGCGCCGGCGTTTCCCGCAATGCCTGCCGGATTCCCGGAACAGCCAGGATGGGGCCGATGCTGATCAGCGGATTGCTGGGACAGAGGATGACGGCCGCAGCTCCGCGGATTGCCTCCAGAACGTCGGGCGCCGGCCGCGCCTGCTCCACGCCGTCCAGGACGATTCCCCGGACTTCGTCCTCGGCTCGGCGCTGAACGAAGTACACCTGGAAGTCCAGCAGGCCGGCGCCGGTCTGGACGCGCGTCCGAACCCGGTCGTCGCTCATGGGCAGCAGGCGCGCGCGGACGCCGAAGGCCTCCGCGATCCGCCGCGTCACCTCTGAAAGCCGCGCTCCCCGGCGCAACTGGTCGCTGCGGAACAGGTGCGTGGCCAGGTCGCGGTCGCCCAGCCGGAACCAGGTCTCCGGCGTAAAGCGTTCGAGCGCCGCCAGGCAGGCGAACGTGTCCTGTTTCAGGCCCCAACCCTGCACCGGATTCACCACTCCAGCCAGGGCGTAGGTGACCGTGTCAAGATCGGGGCAAATGTAAAGGCCGTGCAGCTCCAGGTCGTCGCCCGTGTTGCCGATGACCACCAGCCGCTGGGGTGGGACGACCGCGGCCAAGCCTTGCAGGAAACGGCCGGCCCCCACGCCCCCGGCCAGCGCCACGATCTCTGCTGCCCTCGCCATTCTTCCCCTGGAAGCGGTCTGCGGCCCGGACCCCGCCGCGCGGGGCCGGGCCCTACCCTGGGGCCGCGATGAAGGCAGGGATGCCCGCCCTAGCCGCCCGGCGGAAACAGCCCGGTAAGGCGCAGGCCGCAATGCTTCAGCTTGTGGCGGACGTTCAGCGCGATCAGCAGGGCGGCGGCGTGCTCGGCGAAGCGCGAATTCTCCAGCAGCCCGGCGTCTACGGCGCGCACGCCGGGGATCTTCTCCGCCAGTTCCTTGACCACGGCCTTGGCTTCAGCGCTGTCGCCGCAGATCAACACATCGCTCTCGACCGGGTGCGCCAGATCGGCCAGCGCCACCGCGCTCAAGCTGTGGAAGGCAGAGACCGCAGAAACGTGGCCGGGCAGGAAGCCCGCGCCCTGTTGGGCAGCCGATCCGGCCCAGGGCAGGACCAGGTGCGAAACGCGGTCGCCAAGCGAAGCCCCCACCGGCACGGTCGTGTCCACGAAGATGGCCCCCGGACGCAGGTGATCGCGCACCACCTGGATGGTAGGGATCTGGGCCAGCAGCGGGACGGTCAGCACCACGATCTCGGCCAGCGCCGCCGCTTCCGGATTCAGCAGCCCCTCCACCAGCCCTGGCGCGTTTGCGCCGGGCACGGCCTGCTTCACCTTGGCGGCGGCGGCGGCCGCCTTTCCAGGGTCACGCGAGCCGATCCGGATGCGCAGACCAGCCTGCGCCCAGCGCAGCGCCAGGCCCAGCCCTTCTGCCCCCGTGCCGCCCAGGATCGCGATAATCTTCTCCATCGAGGCCATCCATTCTACTCGAAGCGTGCTGGGCGCGAGCGCGACCGTCTTCAGGCTTGAGGCTGGAGGCCGACAGCTCTTGACGGCGTGGCCAGCCAGGCATTGCCAAGGCGCTTTCGATCTGCAACAGTGGCGGATTGTCTGCGATGTCAACGGCGACGCAACAACCCGCGGGAAAGGTGGCAGGCCCCGAGCGGTGGTCGTTCCTGCTGGTGGCCCTGGGGGCGAGCCTCTGGGGCACCGACACGGTGCTGCGGCGACCGCTGGCCGGCTCTGTTTGCAGCCCGGTGATCGTCTTCTGGGAGCACCTGGTGCTGGCCGCAGTCCTGCTGCCCGTTACCATCGCTGCCCGGCGGCAGTGGCAGCGCCTGCGGGTGGGAGAATGGGCCGCGTTGCTCGGCATTGCCTGGGGCGGGTCGGCGCTGGGAACCGTGCTCTACACCCAAGCCATCAAGCTGGGGAACCCGACCACGGCCGTGCTGCTGCAAAAATGTCAGCCGCTGTGCGCTGTCTTTTTCGCAGCGCTGTTGCTGGGCGAGAGGCTGCGCCGCCAGCACTGGCTCTACCTGGCGCTGGCCATGGGGGCCGCCTACCTGGTGTCGTTCGGCGAGCGGGGCTTGCTAGCGCCCTTCCGCACCCGCTCCCCGCTCGATGCTTTGCCGGGGTTGCTGGCTTTGGGCGCCGCCGCCCTGTGGGCCCTCTCAACGGTGCTCGGGCGCTACCTGGCCCCGCGACTCCCCTTCGCTGCCCTGACCGCCCTGCGCATTACAGCCGCCTTGCCCCCGCTGTCGTTCCTGGTCCTCCGCGAGCGCCACGCGCACAGCCTCCTGCTGGAGCCGCGCCAGTGGTCCACCCTGCTGGCGCTGGCGCTGCTGCCGGGGTTGGCTGCCTTGCTGCTGTACTATCGGGGGTTGCGCGGCACGCCGGCCTCGCTGGCAGCCATTGCCGAACTCTGTTTCCCGGCCACGGCCGCGCTGCTCAACTGGGTTTTTCTGGGCGCCCGTCTCGCCCCATTGCAGGCCCTCGGCTTCCTGCTCCTGTGGGCCGTGATTCTGGAGATGGAGCGCGAGCGGCAGTCCGGGAAGTGGCCGGCGGCCCCGGAGCAAACCTCCGTGGCAACTGTTCCCTGCCAAGCGCCGGAATAGCCGGAGCCGCGCCAGGGCTGAGCAGCTTTACATTGCCAAGTACTTGACAGTCAGGCGCAAGGCGACCACCATACGAATAAGACGCTCCTGATGGAAGGCTTGCGAGAGCGCGCACAGGAAGAACTCTTTTTCGGCGCTTACATGTTTTGGAGACACCATGGCTAAACCGACGAAAGCGCCGCGGCCTTCGCCCGCCGACCTCGATCCCCTCATCCACGAGCGCCTGCGCCTGGGCATCATTTCCGCGCTGGCCATGCATGACTCGCTCACCTTCACCGAACTGCGCGAGCTGCTGCGGACCACCGACGGCAACCTCAGCGTGCAGGCGCGGCGGCTGGAGGAGTCGGGCTACATCGCCTGCAGCAAGCGGTTCGAGAAGCGCCGCCCGCGCACCACCTACCGGCTCACCGCCCGGGGCCGCGCAGCCCTGCTCAACTACCTGGAGACACTGGCCGAGGTTCTGCCGCCGGCGGAGCGGGTGCGCGAGCAGGCGCCGGCGCGCACCGCGCCCTCGCCTCGCCCCGCGCTGTCCCATGGATAGGCTCCAGCAGCTATCAGCGCTCAGCTGCTTTGAAGCGGGGCGGTTCCCTTGCCCGCCCAGCGAAAAGTTATGCTAGCCTGACCGGGCGGCCTGTCCAGAAATGCGCCCGTAGCTCAGGTGGATAGAGCGGCTGGCTTCGAACCAGTAGGTCGGGGGTTCGAGTCCCTCCGGGCGCGCCAGACTTGTGCCAGCTCTGGCGGGCGTCGAAGAGAGGCTGCAGGCATGACCGGGCCCATGAAAGACATCGAAACGGCATGGCGGACGGTCCGCATCGTCCATTTTGCCGTGCTCCTGACCATACCGATCTACGGCGTCGTTGGCGAGTTTACGGGTCCGCAAGATGCGAAAGACGTGGCGTGGCTGCAGCAGATCCTGATGGTCGTGGCGGCGGCTTCCATCGTCCTAATGTTGCTGGTACGGAAGCACAGAGTGAGTCCTGCCGAAGAAGCGCTGCGGTTGCGCCCCGAGGAAGCCGATTCCCTGGGCCGATGGGTGTTAGGCAATGTTGCCTCATTTGCCCTCTGCCAATCGGTGGGGGTCTGCGGCCTCGTACTGCGGTTGCTGGGCGGCACACTGGCCCAGTCCCTGCCCTTTTACGTCGCGGCCATTGGGCTGCTGCTCTTGCTGTGGCCGCGCCGCCCCCTGACCTGAACGTGTTTCTGACGAGGCTTGACGGCAAGAGGGGCTGCGTTTGACAACGCTGCTGCCTGCCCATACACTCTCTACCACCCGCGGACCATCACGAACCCGATAAAGAGAAACACCGAAATAAGGAGGAACGTATGAAGCGGAAAGTGGCATTGATGCCGGCCCTTGCCCTGGGGCTGGCTTTCGCGGCGTTTGCACAGGCCCCGGACGGCTACCTGGAGGTCTACATTGCGAAGGTGAAACCCGAGAAACGCGCGGAGTTCGACTCAGTAGTAAAGCGAATGGTTGACGCCAATCGGCGGCACAAGGGCGACCACTGGGTCACCTCCGAAACCATCTATGGCGAGGGGAACACGGTGTACTTCACCAGCTTTCGCAACAACTACGCCGACATGGAGCAAAGCTTCGAGGCCTTCGATGCTGCGCTGAAAAAGGCCTATGGCCCTGCCGGCACCGCCAAGATATTCCAAGATTTCAACAACTGCCTGGTCAGCTCCCGCAGCGAAGCGCGGCAGCGGCGGTTGGACCTGAGCTTTAACGCTCCGACCGACACAGCAGCCTTCCTCAAGCTTGTTGGCCAGTCCCGCTGGGTCCGGACCGTCCTGTATCGCGTGCGCCCGGGGCGGACCAGCGGCTATGTCGCGCAGCTCCGAGCCGTCAAGGAAGGGGCGGAGAAAGCTGGTTCGCGGTCGCCGTGGTTGGTCT
>CAYVGN010000210.1:4918-5994 GCA_964451215.1 uncultured Acidobacteriota bacterium | reverse complement strand
GCTCCTTCGCCGCCCCGCAGAACTTCCCCATCCGCAACCGGGTCATCAGCGGCCTCTCGCTGGGGGTCATGGTGGTGGAGGCGGCGCAATACAGCGGCTCGCTGATTACGGCGCGGCTGGCGCTGGAGCAGAACCGCGAGGTGTTCGCCGTCCCCGGCAGCATCACCAACAAGAACAGTTGGGGGCCCAACACACTGATCAAGCAGGGAGCCAAGCTGGTGCAGGACTGGAAGGACGTGGTGGAGGAACTGCCGGCCCAGGTGCGGCAATCGCTGCTGGCCGCCCCGGTTTCCGAAACCAGCCTGGCCCCTGCTGCATCTTTGTTTGCCGAGTCTTTATCGGAGCTGGAACAGGCGCTGTGCCAGTTGCTCCGGGTGGAAAGCTCCACGCACATCGACGCCTTGCTCGGCGCTCTGCCGCAGCACACGTCGCCGGAAATCCTGGCGGCGCTGCTGGAACTGGAACTAAAAGGCCGGATCCGGCAGTTGCCGGGAAAGAATTTCGTACGGGTCCTGTAGGCAACACGGTCTCATGCCGAAGGTAACGAAGGGCAAGAAACCGGAGAAGCCACTCACGGGGAAGTCCCTGGTGGTGGTGGAGTCGCCGGCCAAGGCCAGGACCATCAACAAGTACCTGGGCCGGGCGTTCGTGGTGAAGGCTTCGCTCGGGCACATCAAGGACCTGCCCAAGAACGCGCTGGGTGTGGATATCGAGAGGGATTTCGAGCCGGCCTACGAGCTGATTCCCGGCAAGAAGAAGGTGGTGCGGGAGTTGAAGCAGGCGGCCAAGGGGGCCGCGGCCATCTACCTGGCCGCGGACCCGGACCGCGAGGGCGAGGCCATCTGCCAGCACCTGGCCGAGGTGCTCGGGAACGGCAAGCCGGTGCATCGGGTGCTGTTCAACGAGATCACCACCAAGGGCGTCCAGCAAGGGTTCCAGCACCCCACGCGGATTGACGAGCACCTGGTGGCGGCCCAGCAGGCCCGCCGCATCCTGGACCGCCTGGTGGGCTACCAGATCAGCCCGCTGCTGTGGAACAAGGTGCGGCAGGGGCTGTCGGCCGGCCGGGTGCAGAC
>CAYVGN010000210.1:0-4908 GCA_964451215.1 uncultured Acidobacteriota bacterium | reverse complement strand
CGGTGGCCCTGCGCCTGATCGTCGAGCGCGAGCGCGAGATCCGCGCCTTCCAGAAAAAAGAGTACTGGACCCTGGACGCCCACCTGCGCGCCCATCAAGCCCCGGTCTTCGACGCCCGGGCTCTGAAGCGGATTACCGGCCGCTCCAGCGAGGATGGCAAGGCTCGGCTGGAGCTGGCCGAGCTGGAGATCCCCAACCAGGAGCAGGCGCAGGCGCTGGAGCAGGCACTTGCCAGCGCCACTTTCCTGGTGCACTCGGTGATCAGGCGCGAGAAGCGCCGCAACCCTCCTGCTCCCTTCATCACTTCCAAGCTGCAACAGGACGCGGCCCGTAAGCTGGGCTTCAGCGCCAGGCGCACCATGATGCTGGCCCAGCGGCTCTACGAGGGCATCGAGCTAGGCAAGGAAGGCAGCGTGGGGTTGATCACCTACATGCGCACCGACTCCACCCGCGTCGCCGACGATGCCCTGGCCGAGGCGCGCCAGTTCATCCGCCAGCAGTACGGCGCCCCCTATCTGCCGCCCGAGCCGGTCCTCTATAGGAACAAGAAGGACGCCCAGGACGCGCACGAGGCCATCCGGCCCACCTCCGCGCTGCGCGCCCCGGAGCCCGTCCAGCCCTACCTGGGCGAGGACGAGGCCAAGCTCTACAAGCTGATCTGGCAGCGCTTCGTCGCTTCGCAGATGACCGCCGCCGTGTTCGACCAGACCACCATTGACATCGCGGCCGGCGACGTCCTGTTCCGCGCCACCGGCTCGGCCCAGAAGTTCGACGGCTTCCTCAAGGTCTACCGGGAGGGCAAGGACATTGACGTCAAGGACGAGGAGGAAGAGGAGCTGAAGCACAAGCTGCCGCCGGTTGTTGAGGGCGAAGCGTTGAAGCTGCTGAAGCTGAAGCCGGAGCAGCACTTCACCGAGCCGCCGCCGCGGCACAACGAGGCCAGCCTGGTGAAGGAACTGGAGGAAAAGGGCATCGGACGCCCCTCCACTTACGCCACCATCCTCAGCGTCATCCAGGACCGCCAGTACGTGGAGCAGCGCCACAAGCGCTTCCACGCCACCGAGCTGGGCAGAGTGGTGAGCGACCTGCTGGTGGAGCACTTCGACGACATCTTCGACCTCCGCTACACCGCCCGCATGGAGGAGGAGCTGGACGAGATCGAAGAGGGCAAGCTGGGGTGGCAGGAGGCGGTGCGCGAGTTCTGGGACAAGTTCGAGAAGGACCTGAAGCGGGCCGAGCGCAACATGGCCAACATCAAGCGCATGGAGCGCCCCACCGACATCACCTGCGAGCGCTGCGGCAAGCCCATGGTCATCAAGTGGGGCCGGCACGGCAGCTTCATTGCCTGTAGCGGCTACCCGCAGTGCACCAACACCAAGGACTTGCCGGTGGACCTGCCCGACCTCCAGCAGAAGCTGGACACCAGCTCACCAAGGAAGAGGAAGGAAGTGGCGGTTTCCGGGGTCGTGGAGAACAACAACTACGGCGAGTGCGAGAACTGCGGGCGCCCCATGAAGCTGAAGCGGGGCCGCTTCGGTCCGTTCCTGGCCTGCTCCGGCTATCCCGACTGCAAGACCACCCGGCGGCTGGACCAGGGCCAGAAGAAACCGGACGTGCCGCTCGACGAGCAGTGCCCGCAGTGCGGCTCGCAGTTGGTGATGCGCCACGGCCGCTTCGGCCAGTTCGCTGCCTGTAGCAATTACCCGAAGTGTAAGTACGTGAAGCAGAAGACGGTGGGGGTAGCCTGCCCGAAGACCGGCTGCCGGGGCGAGCTGGTAGAGCGCCGCTCCCGCCGCGGCAAGACCTTCTACGGCTGCTCGCGCTATCCCGACTGCGACTTTGTGACCTGGAACCGCCCCCTCGCCGAGAAATGCCCGCGCTGCGGTTCACCCTACCTGCTGGAGAAAACCACCAGGAAGGAAGGCAGCGTCAAGGTCTGCCCCAATCAGGAGTGCTCCTTCCGCCACGCCGGATGAGAACAAGGAATGATGGGTTGCGAGTGAAGATAGCGGCTGGGGGGCGCCGTCTCGCGAGGCTGCCGCGCCTCATTCATCACTCATGATTGCTTCCGGCTAGGCCACCGAACGCTGCAGGGCCAGGTCCATCACCTGCGGTTTCACCAGCCGCGCGAAGTCCTCGTAGCGGATCCGAATCGTGTCCCGGTGGGTGCCGGCATTGAACACGATCTCCTCGGTGCGGGTCAGGCCGGTGTCGGCATAGACCGGGAGGTTGTAGAGGTTCCCGAAGGGCGGCATGGCGCCGGTCTCCGAGTCCGGGAACAGGCTGGCGAACTCGGCTTCCGTGGCCAGGCGCGCCTCAGGAGCATCGAGGGCGGCGCGGAGCGCCGCCAGATCCACTCGCAGCGGGGCGGGCAGAACCGCCATCACGAACCCCCGCCCGGTATGAATAATGACGCTCTTGGCCATCATCCGCCCGGGCACGTGCTCCTCGGCTGCCACCTCCTGCGCGGTGTACGCCGTGCGGTGAACGTGGTGCTCGAAAGGAACACGGTTCTCCTCGAGGTAGCGCTTCAGACGTTCAGCGATCATGGCGGCACCTCCTTAGCTGGACCGCTCTCTACTAGCGTGAATCCTACGCCTTTCCCCGAGGCAGGTCAAACCCCGATCCGTCTGTAACGTGATCCGAGTGCGGCTGCCGAGGCGTCGAATGGGCAATCGGCCCAATTCATGCCCGCACCTCGCAGGTGCGCCCCTGGGGGCGCATCCCGCAGCGCGGGACAGCCTGCAGATCATCGAGAGCCCGCCCATGCAGGCAATCCCGCAGGGCGGGATGCGCTCCCAGGAACTGCAGAAAGTTATTGACGGATCGGGGTCAAAGCCTTCCTGGACGGTACGGCCAATGCTGTGGCCGGCGTCGCCGGCGACTCCGCCAGGGTTGGCAGACTTTGCGGGCCTCGCCGTTTGTGTTTGAATGGCCTTTCCCTATCAGCCCGGAGCAAGGCTGAGGCTAACATCGCAAAGCGGAGTGCAGGATGAGAAGAGTCTTTTTCGCATGGCTGGCGTTCATCGTCTGGTTGGCCGGACCCGCCAATTACGGGCAGCAGAAGCCAGCCGCCGCCACCGACTGGACTGACGAGAACTTTCCAGCCTACATCAAGCGCCTGACCTATTTCGGGGAGAGGGCCGACTGGTCGCACGACGGCAAGCGGATCCTGTTCCTGGAGAAAACCTTCGGGGACGTCTTCGAGATCGAGGTGGCCACGGGGATCATCCGACCGCTCACCCACCATTACTATCACCCCGGCTACACCCGCGCCCTTTACCTGAGCAACGGCGACGTCCTGCTGTCCGGCTCGCGCAGCTTCTCGGCGGAAAAGTATCGCGACGCGCGGAACAAGACGGCCGAACTGTGGGTGCTGTCCCACAAGCTGGACAGGCCGCCGGCGCCGCTGGGCGAGTACTGCTCGGAGGGTCCCGCCGTCTCCCGCACGAACCTGAAGATCGCCTGGGCTGTGACCCACGAGAACTATCCCGACCGCCTGCCGGCGGGCGCTTCCCAGATGTGGATGGCGGAGATCGAGTACTCGCCCCAGCCGAGGTTGAAGAACAAGCGCCTGGTGCTGGACAGCCGCAACCTGCTGTTCCAGGCCACTCTGGAGACGCAGAACTTCCGCCCTCCGGACGAAAAGGAGCTGACCTTTTCGGCCTACGGCTACCAGGGGACAGAGGTCATGGCAGTCCACCTCGAGACCGGCAAGATCACCAATTACTCTAACGCGCCCGCACAGTACGACGAACCGGAAGGCATTTTTCCCGACGGGAAGCACACGCTGGTGGAGTGCGACAAGCACAGTAAGAAGGGGTCGCAGCACATAGACCTGTGGAAGCTGGCGCTGGACGGCAGCGGCCGCTACGAGCGGATTACCTACTTCAACGAGGGCGGGAAGTTCAAGGCCTCAAACCCGGTGGTGAGTGACGACGGCCGGTTCATTGCCTTCCAGGTACCGAAAGTCGGCCAGTGGGCCGGCGTCGGCCATGGCATCTACGTTCTGGACGTGAAAGAAGCCCGACGGTAGCAAATGAACTCGCCAGGGATCCTCGAACTGAGGGAAGCCGCCGGGCAGCCGCGCGCGGGCGGCAAGGCACGAGGTCTGGCTGTCCTGTTGCGCGCCGGGTTCCTGGTCCCGGAGGGCTTCGTGGCGTTGCCGGAAGCGACCAGGGAGGAACTGCTGGCTGCTTACGGCGGCCTGGGCGCGGGGCAAGTCGCGGTCCGCTCCTCGGCTCCCGAAGAGGACTCCGAGCGGCTCTCCTATGCCGGGCAGTTCGAAACGCTCTTGAACGTAAGCGGCGAGGAGGCGTTGCTCCATGCCGTCGAAGAGTGCCGCAGCTCCGCCGGCAGCCACCGGGTGGCTTCCTACCGGCGCTCGGTACAGTGGCAGTGGGCATCAGAAGACACAATCGCGGTAGTGGTGCAGCGCATGGTGGAGGCGCAGTATGCCGGAGTCGTCTTCGCGCAGGCCGATGGCCAGACGTTGATAGAGGGGATAGCCGGCCTGGGCCAGCCGCTGGTCTCCGGCGCCTGCGCGCCGGTAGAACTTCCTGCGGCGGTACGGAGCGCGGTCGAGAACGTGGCGCGAGAGGCAGCGCGCCGGCTGGGCGCGGGCCTGGATCTGGAGTGGGTGGCCGAGAACGGACGCATCTGGCTGTTGCAGGCCCGGCCCCTCACTGCCCCGCCGCCGGCCGCCCTGCCGCCCAGGCTCCGCTTCTGGACCGGCGCAAACTTGCAGGAGGCAGTCCCGGATCCGCTCACACCGCTCTCTGAAGAGCTGGTGCACCACTTCGTGGAGCGCGTCTTCCGCATCTCCTTCCAAGTGGGCGGCCTCCCGCAGCCGGACGAGGCGGTGGTGCGCCTGGTCCGCGGGCGCTTCTACATGAGTTACAGCGCCAT
>CAYVGN010000209.1:5677-6045 GCA_964451215.1 uncultured Acidobacteriota bacterium | reverse complement strand
GCGGCCTGGCAGCGCTTTCACCGCTGCTGGTGGACGTGCACCTGGAGTACGTGGGGACGGGCATTGCTGCCCGTGCGGCGCGAGGGGCAAGAATGCGCGTCGCCACCCGCTGGATCTTTTACCTGCCGCTGGTGTTCGCACCGATCGGAGTCTGGCACGCCGCCAGCGCGCCGGGCATCCCCCGCGGGCCCTGGACCACCCGCTTCATCATCTATTTCGCCGCCGCGCTGGCGGTCAGCGGCATGGTGAACCTGCGGCTGGCGAGCCGGTTGCCGCGGCCCCAGGCTCACCTGCGCTTCTTGCACCGGGTGCTGGCGGCCACTTTCTGGTTCCTGGCCGCGGCCTCCGTCTACGTCTTTGTGCTGGCC
>CAYVGN010000209.1:3796-5667 GCA_964451215.1 uncultured Acidobacteriota bacterium | reverse complement strand
CTGATGCTCTCCTCCATCGTCCCCAGCACGCTGGTGGGCTACTGGATGTTCCGCTTCAACTTCCTGGAGGCGCGCGCCCAGCGGGGCGTGGGGCTGGCGGCGCTAGGTGTGCTGGGGCTGCTGGCCTATGCGCTGGTGATCGAGCGCGCGGCCGGCGCCCTGGAGCACGCCGGCTACCTCCCCTCGGCGGTTACCGAGGCGGCGCTGATCTTCCTGTTGGTCATCCTGGTGGAGCCGGTGTGGCGGGCGGGCCGGCGGTGGACGTCGCGCCGGGTGTCGGCGGAACTGGCGCGGGTCCAGGCCCTGCACAGCGAACTGTTGGCGCGGGCGCTGGCTTCCCCACCCGAGGAGGTCCGCGCCTTCGCGGAGGAGAAGATCAGCCAGTTCATCGGCTTCCGCGTGCGCATCGGACCGGAGGGCCAACTGGAACTGCAATCCACCCGCGAGCTGAGGTTCCGCGAACTGGGCAGCCTGCGCCTGCTGGCAGCCCACGTGACCGAGGCCCTGGAGCGCTCGCGGGCGCTGGCCGTGCGCCTCCGGCTGGAGCATGAACTGGCGGAGCGCGAGAAGATGGCCACGCTCGGCGAGATGGTGGCCTTCATCGCACACCGGCTGAAGAACCCGCTGAGCGCCATCCACACCCTGGTCCAAGTGATTGCCGAGCGCTCGCCGCAGGCCGCCGAGCAGTGCGAGGTGATCCGCGGCGAGATCCGCCGGCTCAACACCGCGGTCAGGGACCTGCTGCGCTTCACGCAACCTTCTGAGGTTGCCCCTGAGGGCGGGCGCGCGCCGGCGCCGGCTGTTGGGAATGGCGAGCGGGTTACCGCGCGGGAAGCGTTGGAAGAAGCTGTGGCGCTCTTCCGCGCCGAAGCGGAGAAGAAGGGCGTGCGGCTGGAGTGCTCGGCCGATCCCGGCCTCGCCCTGCCCATCCGCCGTGACTGGCTGCACGACCTGCTGACCTCGCTGTTGGGCAACGCGCTGGAAGCGGCGCCGCCCGGCTCCCGCGTCCTGGTCTCCTGCCAGCGGCACAGGCCTCCCGGCGCCTGCCACGAAACTGAGGGAATGCCAGGCAACAAGGCTCGTCCCACGATCATGCTGGCGGTGGAAGACGAGGGTCCGGGCGTTCCGGAGCAGTACCGGGAGCGCATCTTCGACCCGTTCTTCACTCTCAAGCCGGGCGGCACCGGGCTGGGCCTGGCCCTGGCGCGCCGCCGCGCCCAGCAAGTCGGAGCGCTCATCCGCTGCATCTCGCCGGCGCGCGATGGGCGCGGCGCCCGCTTTGAGGTAATCTTCTCCTGCTAGGAGTTGTTTTTCACCGCGGAGGCGCAGAGGACGCGGAGAAAGGACTTCCGCTGTTTCTTGCTTGTCTGTGCGGCCTGTGCGTCTGCGCGGTGATCTTGAGAGAAGCCGATGGTTCCGACACTGCTGGTGGTGGATGACGAAGCGGCTGCGCGCTACGCGCTGCGCCAGGCCTTCCAGCAGCACTATCGCGTGGTAGAGGCAGCTTCGGTGATGGAGGCGCGCGAACGCCTGCGCGCTGACCGGCCCGCGGTCGTGTTGCTCGACTACCACCTGCCGGGGGAGGACGGGCTGGCGCTGCTCGGCGAGATCGGGCGCGGCCCGGAAGCGCCGGCGGTCATCATGATCACCGCGCACGGGTCCGAGCGCGTGGCGGTGGAGGCCATGAAGGCCGGCGCCTACGACTACCTGGCTAAGCCCTACGAACTCGACGAGCTCCGGCTGGTGGTGGCGCGCGCCGTCGAGCGCCAGCAGTTGCGCAGCGAGGTGCACGACCTGCGAGAGCGGCTGGCGGCGGAAGGCCAGTTCGGGGCCATGATCGGGAGCTCCCCCGCCACGCGCTCGGCCTCGAC
>CAYVGN010000209.1:3188-3786 GCA_964451215.1 uncultured Acidobacteriota bacterium | reverse complement strand
TGAGTTGGCTCTCCAGCGCGTCCAGCTCGGCGAAAGCCGCGGCCCTCGCCTGGCTCGAGGCCGAGCGCGTGGCGCAGTCCGACCTGCCGCTGCTATTGCTGGGCGAGAGCGGCACCGGCAAGGACCTGCTGGCGCAGGAAATCCACGCCCGCAGCGCGCGCGCCGGCGGCCGGTTCGTGGCGCTGAACTGCGCCGCCCTGCCCGATACACTGGTGGAAAGCGAGCTGTTCGGCTATGAGAAAGGCGCGTTCACCGGGGCTACCGCATCGCGGCCGGGCAAGTTCGAGCAGGCCGACGGCGGCACCCTGCTGCTGGACGAGATCGGCGACATGGCGCCGGCCACCCAGGCCAAGATCCTGCGGGCGGTGGAGTCCGGAGCAGTGGAGCGGCTGGGCGGAACCCGGTCGGTGGGGGTAGACGTGCGCCTGATTGCCTCCACCAACCAGGACCTGGCGGCGGCCATCGCCGAGGGTCGCTTTCGCCAGGACCTGTACTTCCGCCTGGCCGGCGTCACGCTCTGCCTGCCGCCGCTGCGCCAGCGCCGCGACGACGTGCCCCTGCTGGTGGAACACTTCTGGAGCGAGTCCCAGCGCAAGTA
>CAYVGN010000209.1:0-3178 GCA_964451215.1 uncultured Acidobacteriota bacterium | reverse complement strand
CCGAGGCGCCCTGGCCGGGCAACGTGCGCCAGCTCCGCGCCACTGTGGAGAAACTCTTCGTGCTCGCTCGCCAGCAGCGGATCACCGCGGAGGATGTAGCCGAGGCCATCGGCGCGGGAGCTGCCCCCGCCCCCAGCGCCGTCCCCGAAGCCGCCCTGGATGCGCCCGACTTGCGCGACGCGCGCCGCCTGTTCGAAATCGCTTACATCACCCGCAAGCTGCGCGAGCACGGCGGCAACGTCACCCGCACCGCCGCCGCCATCGGCCTGGAGCGCCAGAGCCTCCAGGAAAAAATCAAGCAGCTCGGCATTTCCCGCACCGGATGATCTGTATGTGTAGCCCCGGGGTCGCCGCGGCGACCGCAGGGCATGCCTGCCACCAGGGCGGGCGCTACATCCACAGGCTGCCGGAAGCGACGCCAGCGGACGAAAAAAAAGGGCGGGCAAGCGCCCGCCCTTTTCAGGACCGCGGAGCGATCAGAAGCTGAACTTGAGCGCGAACTGTACGTTGCGCTCGCCCTGCGCCCCGGTGAGCTCGCCGAACAATGCGCTGGAGGCGTTGCGGTTCGGAGAGCTGAACTGCGGCGTGTTGGTCAGGTTGAAGAACTCCGTGCGGAATTCCAGCTTCCTCTTCTCCCCGATGGGGAAGAACTTCTGCACGGAGAGGTCAAACGTCTTCCACGCCGGTCCCCGGACCACACCGATGCCGGAGTTGCCGAGGGTTCCGGCAACCGGCTCCTTGAAGGCTGCCTTGTCGAGCCAGGTTGTGCCCCGACCAACCCGCATGGGCCCTTTGCCGTCGCCAATGCGGTCAGCGCGGAAGCCCCTGGAGCGGGTGCCGGAGCGGTCGGTAGCCTGAATGGTGAGCGGGAAGCCGCTGCGCAGAGTCAGAATCCCACCCATCTGCCAGCCACCGAAAATTCCGTCCACGACCGGGTGCCAGTCGGCGCCGAACTTCTTCTTCCGGCCGAGCGGCAGCTCGTAGGTGTAGACGTAATTCAGCATGTGGGTTGCGTCGAAATAGGTCGGACCCCACTCGGCCCTGCGGTCGTAGAGGTATTGCCAGTAAGCGGACTGTGAAGCGGACTGGCCGCCTTCGCCGTAATAGCCGATGGCGTCGCTCATGCCCTTCGACCAGGTGTAGGCCAACTGGTACTCCAGGCCCTTGGTGAGGCGCTTGCGGGCCGTGAGCTGGAGCGCGTCGTAGCGCTGGTTGCCACAGGACTCGGTGCCGGAGATCTGTGCGATCCTCGCCAGCAGAGGATTGCCGCTCAGGTAGGGGCTGGCCACCGTAGTCTTATCGGGCATCAGGCGCCGCTGGAAGTACGGCATGGGCACCACCAGGTGGGTGCCGTGCTGGCCGATATAGCCTGCGGTCACCACCGTCTGTGCGGGCAGCTGGTGCTCGATGATGAAGCTCCACTGCTGCACGTTGGCCGGACGCACAAACGGGTCCCACAGCCGGATGGTGGCGTTGGCGTACGGGTCCATGGCCTTCAGAACCGTCAAGCCCTGATCGGTGGTCGAGCCGATGGCCGTCTGACCCGTGTAGATGGCCTCAAACTCGAAGTTGAAGGGCGGGTTCAACGGCAGCCGCAGGTTGGTGCCCGTGCCTTCCATGAAGGAGGAGATGGTGTAGGCGCCGCGGAACACCGTCTTGCCGCCCAACGCCTGCGGCGTCCAGGCGAAGCCGATGCGCGGCTGAAAGTCCTTCTTGAAGGGGTAGTAGAGGGAGCGGCTGTTGCCCTCTTTGCCGGCCAGCATCTGCCGGCCGCTGAAGGGCTCGAAGTTGGCCTGCCGGTTCAACACCTCCACCAGCGGGCTGTGATACTCCCAGCGCATGCCCAGGTTCAGGGTCAGCGCGTTCGTCGCGCGCCAGTCATCCTGGAAATAGAAGCCGAGGATGATCTTGCGGTGTCCCCAGGAGCCGGTGTTGACGCCGCGGCCCGCCCACTCGACCAAGCCGAGGAAGAAGTCTGCCTCGGCCAGCCCTCTGGAAGTGGGCGCGAGGGCGTTGGGCCCAGCCGTGTACTGGCCGCTGAACCGGATTTGCCCGGTTCGCCCCCAGTTGCCGGCGTAGAAGGGGTTCATCTGCTGGCGGAGCAACTGGCCGCCCATCTTCATCATGTGCCGCCCGCGGACCAGGGTGAAGTTGTCGGCGTAGTGGAAGGTGTTGTTGGGGAAGCGCTGCTGGGTGCCGATGTTGGCGCTGCCCAGGCCGCTGGCCAGACCGCCGCTGAAGGTGATGGCCATCAGGCCCGGCCCGCGGTCGTTGCCCTGCTGGATGCCCAGTTTCTCGGCCACGTTGCCCAGACCCTTGTCCTCGCCCCCGTTCCACAGCGTGATGCGGTTCAGCCCGATGCGCAACTCGTTCACCTTGTTGGGGCTGATGCTGCGGGTCCAGTTGATCACGGCGCCCTCGAACGGGGCGTGATTGAAGCTGTTGAAGTACAGCGGGAAGCTGTTCTTGCCCGGCATTTCCTGCCGGCCCCAGGAATACCGCGCCGAGAAGTCGTCCTTGTTCGTCAGCTTCGTGTCCACTTTCACGTCGTACTGGTCGGTCACCATCATGCTGCTGCCGGCGTTCAACTGGTTGTACTGCAGATCGTTGTTGATCGGCAGCGGGTAGAGGTCGCGCGCGTTGAACAGGTTGGTCGCCACGATGTTTCTCCGGGCGGCCGGGATCTGGTTATTCACGAACGGCCGGCGAATCCCGCTGGCGTCCGTAGTGAGCGGGTCGTAGAGCTGGATGTTCCGCTCGGTGAGCAGCCGGGAGAAATCGCCGTTGCGGAACGCCTCAGGAATCACGGACATGCTGCTGACCGCAGGCGGCGAGGCCCGGCGAATCCCCTGGTAGTCGCCGAAGATGAACAGCTTGTCGTGCTTGAGCGGCCCGCCGATGGTGCCGCCGAATTCGTTCCAGCGGATGGGAGAGCGGGGCGCCTTGCCGGTCCTTGGATCCGCCGCCAGCGACCAGTTCCGCCCCCAGTTGTTGGCGTTCAGCTTGTCGTTGCGGAAGAACTCGAAGGCCGACCCGTGGAACTCGTTCGTTCCGGACTTGATGGTGACGTTGATGACGCCGCCCTGGAAGTTGCCGAACTCGGCCGAGGCGTTGTTGGTAATCAGCTTGACCTCCTGGATGGCGTCCAGGTTGGGCTGGTAGGAGGTGAGGTTGTCGG
>CAYVGN010000208.1:4609-6066 GCA_964451215.1 uncultured Acidobacteriota bacterium | reverse complement strand
TCCGGGGGCACTTGACAGGCGTGGTATTCTATAGCTAGAGGAGATCGAGTCGGGGTAGAGAAATAGCTTCGGCTGGGGAGGGCGCCCGGACGCCGCTCTCCGTCTTTGAAAACCGAATCAGGCCGGCCGGCAGACGCCGCCCCCGCTTCTCGTTGAAAACGAAGCGAGGCGGCGATTGCGCCAGCGCCGGGCCTGTTAGCACGCTCCTGGCTAACACTTGACTGCCTGAAACCAAAGGCGTTAACAGCGAAAAAGGGGGTGTTAGCGTTAGCAGGAAGGCGGGCATTCGTGACCTTTTAGTCCCCTTTTGCCCCCCCGCCACGCTGCCAGGGCGTGCAACGGCGAAATGCAGCGGCCCGCCTTGCGCAGGGCATGATTCCGTGCCGGAAAGCAGCTAATGTAGTGCGTCGGAAGCTTTACATATCCCTGGCCGGTTCGGCCCGAGGCTTGGAGTGCGGCACCTTGCTGCCGCCATTTGCTTCAGCAGGACCTGGGGCGAAGCAAGCTTCGCGCGGAAAAGCGGTGGCAAGCCGCCGCACTCCTTAATTCGGTGGGGTGCAAACGTGAATCGCAGGAGATTTCTGAAACTGGCTGGCGCTGCTGTGGCTGGGGCAGCCGTAGCGGAGGCGAAGCAACCGCAGAGCAGTACTTACCCGGCGGTGCTGAAAGCGGCGGAGGAGGCAGCGGAA
The DNA here is from genome assembly GCA_964451215.1 of uncultured Acidobacteriota bacterium. Taxonomy (GTDB): domain Bacteria; phylum Acidobacteriota; class Terriglobia; order JAJPHL01; family JAPKYU01; genus CAYVGN01. Next base: position 5,377 of record CAYVGN010000208.1, on the reverse strand, counting down.
AAGGCGTTGCCGCGGCAGCAACCGGACGGCGGGCTGCGCGACGACTACGAGATACCGCTGGCAATGGCTACCGCCGGTTTCCTGGGCAACCTAGCCGCCGTTTACTTGGCGCCCGAATCGCGCTTCCACCGCAGCCGCGAGTTGCTGGGGCGGATGGAGCGGGCCGGCCGCCACCTGTGCCGCGTACAGCACGAAGACGGCACGATTGATCTTCCCACCACCAACTTCGGTTCGCCACCGGACACCGGCTTTGTGCTGGAGCCGGTCTGCCTGGCGGCGGCGTTGCTCCGCGCCCGCAAGCACCCCGAAACGCGGGAACTGGAAGCGAGCCTGGAGGCGTTCATCGGGCGGGCCGCCGGGGCGCTAGCTACCGGCGGCATCCACACTCCCAACCACCGCTGGGTGGTCTGCGCTGCCTTGGCCCGCTGCCACAGCCTTTTCCCCGACCCCCGCTACGTGGCGCGGATTGAGCAGTGGCTAGCCGAGGGCATGGACCAGGACGGGGAGGGCAACTTCACCGAGCGCAGCACGGGCATCTACAACTGGGTCACCGACAACGCCCTACTCACCATCGGCCGCTTGCTCCGCCGGCCGGCGCTGTTCCGCCTGGTGCGGAGGAACCTGGAAGCCATGCTGTACTTCCGGCGGCCGGGCGGCGAGATGGCGACCGACATCTCCCGCCGCCAGGACCGCTTCGGGCGCTGGACGGTGCGGCCCTACTACCGCGCCTACCGCTTCCTCGGCCGGCACGACCGCAACGGGCAGTTC
>CAYVGN010000208.1:0-4599 GCA_964451215.1 uncultured Acidobacteriota bacterium | reverse complement strand
GTTCTCCGCCCTGGCCGACGAAATCGAGCGCGACTTTGCCGATCAACTGGGCGGGGAGCTGGGCTATTTCCTGGAAACGCCGGAACTCCGCGACGATCCCACGCCGCGCCAGGAGCTGCTGCTGGACTTCGACCGCTTCTATCCGTTGTACGGTTTTGCGCACGTTCGCCGCGGCGAGCGCGACGCCACCGTGCTCGGGGGCCACTCGCGGTTCTTTTCCTTCCGGAACGGCCGGGCTGTGGTAGAAGCCGTTCGGCTGGCCAGCGCCTTTTTCGGCAAGGGCCAGTTTTCCGCGCCGCTGAGCCTCGTGGCCGGCGCCTATCGCCTGGAGCAGGACCTACAGGGGGATTACGTACAGCCGTTGGAGCCGCAGGACCGCAGGGCCGACGGCGACTGGCAGGCCATGGCGCACGCGCGCCGCGCCCGCAGCAACGTGTTTCGGCTGCGCTCGGCCGTGGACCTCCGCGAGGTGGAGGACGGTTTCGACCTGGTTCTGAGTGTGAGCGGGACCGAGCGGGTGCCGCTGGCCATCGAGATCACCATGCGTCCGGGCGGTCGCCTGAGCGGCACGGGCCTGCTGCCGGTCTCCGGTGTTTCCGGGGCTTATTTCCTCCGCGAGGGCTACGCGGTTTACGAGCAGGCCGACCGCCACCTCCGGATCGGGCCGGGCGTAAGGAGGCACGGTTGGACCCAGTTGCGCGGCGCCGAGCTGCGCCTCGACGGCCTCACACTCTACCTGACCGACTTCACGCCGCTTGAGCGCACCCTCGAAATACGAGCGCTCCCCTGAGCTGAGCAGCGAAGGGGAAAAGGCTTCCGGCCGCGGGCTTCCGGCTTTGGTGGAGAAGCTACCAGTTCAGGCGGACCGAATCCAGCATCTGGAGGAAAACGGGGCGAAGGCTGCTGAAATCGCGTTCGGGCGCCACGAATACCACGTACCAGAGGGTGCCGTCGGGGCGTAGCGCGGTCACCAGCCAGTCCATCTCGTTCTCGCCGCGGACCGGGGAGCGGCCCAGCAGGGTCAGCGAAACGGCCGGCCGGTTGTCGAGCTGGATGCGCTGCCGGCGGTTGAGCGAGCGCAGTCCGGGGTTGCTGCGCTGGAGTTGATCCACCAACTGGGTGGTGGCTTCCTCGAGGCCCGCCTGGGCACCGCCGAGATCCGGTTCGTAGAGGCTGACCATCGCGCCATAGGCCAGCCCGGTGGTGTTGCCCGACTGCACGATGCCCTCCCGCGGCGCAATGGTGACGGCCGAGGTTTCCTGGCCGTACACGTTCCAGTTGTCCGGGTAGCTGATGCGGTAGGAGCCGCCGTCGAAGACCCGCAAATTGCGGCTGGGATAGGCCGGGTGCTGGTGTTGCCCGGCCGACTCGTGGCCAAAGTCCGCGGGGGCCGGGGCCGCAACCTGCTGGCTGAGGCGTTGCGCAGCCTGCCCGGCCTGCTGGAACCCGCTGCCGCTCTCAAGCTGGTACTTCTGCGGGCCCAGCTTCTGCACCTCGCTGCGCACCAGCTCGATGCGGTTGCCCGGGTTGGGATGGTCCGAGAGGAACTCGATGGAGCGGCTGCGCTCGGTCCGCTGCAGCTTCTCGAAGAACCGCGCCATTTCCTCCGGGTCGTAGCCGGCGTCGTACATGATCTGCGCGCCGACGATGTCGGCCTGGCGCTCGGCGTCGCGGGAGTACTTCAGGAAGACGGAGTTGACGCCGAAGCTGATGCCCAACTGCGCCAGTTGGCCCACCACCGAGCCCGAGCCGATGGCCCCTCCCAGGATGGCCAGGGGCATTTGCGCCAGCATGGCGCGGGAGGCGTTGTTGGTGGCATGGCGCAGGGCCACGTGAGCAATCTCGTGCGCCATCACGCCGGCCAGTTGCGCTTCGTTGTCGGCCGCGGCGATCGTCCCCGTATGGAGATAGACGGGGCCGCCCGGCAACGCGAAGGCGTTTATGCTCTTCTCCTTCACCACCTGGAAGCTGTAAGGGTAGTCGGGCGCCGGCGAGTAGCGAGCCAGGCGCAGTCCGAGCTGGCGGACGTAACCTTCCAGTTGTGGGTCGCGCACCAGCGTCAGCTTCTTGTTGGCCTCAGCGGCCACCTCGCGGCCCAACTGGATCTCCTGCTGCTTCGAGAACAAGTTGAAGCCGGGCTTGACCTGCGTGCGGACGGCCAGGGCCTGGCAGGCTGCCAGCGCCACTGCCATCCCGGCTGCCAGACAACGAGTTCGCAACATTTGTCAGCTCCTGTTGCCGCCTGCCGTGTGACCTGTAGAGGCGACGTTCAGCTCGCTCTCGGCAGTATTTTAGGCCGGATGGCGCTTTCGGTCACCCTCACATGGCGGCAAGACTTCCATAAAAGAGATGCGGCGTCGGCGTCGGCCGTTTCCAGCGAAACCCGCCTCGGGGCCCGAGCCGCCTTCGCCCCCGGTAACGACCGTACATTCAATGTTATACTGGGGCGGCCGTGGGGCGCGCCCCTTTTTGATAAGCGAGAGGAGATAGCGAGAAAATGGCCGTTCCGAAAACCGAGAAGATCTGGCACAACGGCAAGTTCATCCCCTGGGATGAGGCCAAGATTCACATCATGTCCCACGTGGTGAGCTATGGCAGCTCCTTGTTCGAGGGCATCCGCTGCTACAAGACGCCGGCCGGCCCGGCTGTTTTCCGGCTGAAGGAACACGCCCAGCGCCTGTTGAACTCCTGCAAGATTTATCGCATGGAGCCGGCCTTCTCGCTTGAGCAGTTGATGGACGCCATGCGCGAGCTGGTGCGGGTAAACGGGCTGGAGGCCTGCTACCTGCGCCCCATCGTGCTGCGCGGCCTCGGCGATATGGGCGTCCACCCCGGCAAGTGCCCAATCGAGGTGTATATCGCCTGCTGGGAGTGGGGCAAGTACCTGGGCAAGGATGCGCTGGAGAATGGAGTGGACGTCTGTGTCAGCTCCTGGAACCGGTTCGCGCCCAACACGCTGCCCGCCATGGCCAAGGCCGCGGCCAACTACATGAACTCCCAACTGGTGCGCATGGAGGCGGTGGTCAACGGCTATCACGAAGGCATCGCGCTGGACGTCTTCGGGCTGGTCAGCGAGGGCAGTGGCGAGAACCTCTTCCTGGTGAAGGACGGCACGCTCTACACGCCTCCGCTGGGGTCCTCGATTCTGCCCGGGATCACCCGCGACTCGGTGCTGTGCCTGGCCAAAGACCTTGACCTCCCGGTGGTCGAGCAGCAGATCGCCCGGGAAGCGCTTTACATCGCCGACGAGGTCTTCTTCTGCGGTACGGCAGCCGAGATCACGCCCATCCGCTCCATTGACAAGATCATGGTGGGCGCAGGGCGCCCGGGCCCCATCACCCAGGCGCTCCAGGAAGAGTTCTTCGGCATCATCGAGGGACGCAAGGAAGACCGCCACGGCTGGCTGTGGCCGGTTCATGTGAAGCAGCCGGCCGGCGCCTTGCGGGAAACCACGGTCTGAGACTTGCGGCCCGAGAAACCCTAAACATTTCCGACCGAAATATCCGCTAAGCCCTTGTTGCTTGACATTGCTCGCCGACTGCGCCAAATGTGGGCAGGCGGCCAAAGCGCCGCAACAGGAGCGATGCCATGATTATGCGCGATTCTTCTCCCTTTCTGAGCAGGCGGGAATTTGTCACTGGCTGCGCGGCCTGCGCGGCCTGTGCGCTGTGCCCGTCGCTGGCCACCTCCCGGGAACAGGTAGCAGTTGCCCCCCAGGCGGCGGCCGAGAAAGCAAGAGTACGTCTCGTATTCACGCACATTTCGCCGGAGAAACCGACCTGGCCGTATCGCGGCTACGACTACGAAGCGAGGAAGCGGGAGCTGACTGGGCAGCTGCGGGAGGCCTGCCCGTTCGTGGAGTTGCTGCCGGCCACGGCCCAGAACAAAGAAGATGCCCAGAAAATCCTGGAAGCCGACCAGGAAGTGGACGGCTACCTGGTTTACATGGTGGGCATCTGGACCGGCGCGCCGCAGGTGATTGCCGCCTCGGGCCGGCCCACCGTGTTCGTGGATGACCTGTACGCGGGCTCGGGCGAGTTTCTCATCGCCCACGCTGCCGCCCGAAGAAAAGGCCTGCGGGTGGCTGGGGTGTCGTCGTCGCGCTTCGAGGACGTGGTCGGGGCCGTGCGCTGCTTCGACGCAATCAAGAAGCTGCGTTCCTCGGTCATCCTTGACGTGACGGAGCGGGACCCCGGCCCCAACGCCGCGGCCATCCAGGAGCTGTTCGGGACCGCGGTGCGGAAGGTTTCGGCGGCCGAGATCAACGAGGCCTATAGCCGGGCGGACCTGACCGGCGCGCGCAACCGGGCCAGGGAGTGGATCAAGAACGCCAAGAAGGTTATCGAACCTGCCCGCGAGGAGATCGAGCGGTCGGCGGCCATGTACCTGGCCATGCTGGACCTGCTCCGCCAGCAGTCGGCGCAGGCCATCACCATTGACTGCCTGACGCTGCTCTACGGCGGCCAGTTGCCCGCCTATCCCTGCCTGGGCTTCTCCCAACTCAACAACGACGGCCAGGTGGGAGCCTGCGAGGCCGACCTGCAGTCCACCATCACCATGCTGTTGATGGCTTACCTGGCCGGGCGCCCCGGGTTTATC
>CAYVGN010000207.1:0-6083 GCA_964451215.1 uncultured Acidobacteriota bacterium | reverse complement strand
CGCTGGTTTCCGAGGTGCTGTCGGGCAACCTGGCGGCTTTCGAAGAGCTGGTGCGGCGGCATGACCGGCGGATCTACCGGGTGACGCTGGCCATCACCCAGAACAAGCAAGACGCCGAGGACGCGATGCAGGACGCGTTCCTGAAGGCGCTGGAGCACCTGGACCAGTTCGCCGGGGCCGCCCGCTTCTCCACCTGGCTGACCCGCATTGCGGTCAACGAGGCGCTGCAGCGGCTGCGCAAGCGCGGCCGCTTCGAGTCGCTGGAAGAGCCGGTGGAAGTGGGCGAGGGCTTCGTGCCCCAGCAGATCGAGGACTGGCGCGACAGCCCCGAACAGCAGTACGCTAAGGAAGAATTGCGGCAGTTGCTGGAGCGGGCCATCGGCTCGCTGCCCGCCATCTACCGCACGGTGTTCGTGCTGCGCGACGTGGAAAACCTGAGCAACGAAGAGACGGCGGCCGCGTTGGCCTTGAGCGGGCCGGCGGTCAAGTCCCGGCTGCTGCGGGCGCGCTTGATGATGCGCGAGCGCCTGGCCCGCCACTTTGCCCGGCCACGCCCGCTAGGAGAGCGCTGATGGACTGTCGCCAGTTCCTGGAAGAGCTTTCGAACTACCTCGACGGGGAAGTCACGGCCGGTATACGGGAAGCGGTGCAGGAACACATCGCCTTCTGCCACAAGTGCGAGGTCATCTACAATTCCACCCGCCGCACGCTGGAAATCATCACCGACTGCGGGCAACAGACCTACGTCCTTCCCGAAGACGTGAGCCAGCGCCTGTATGCGCGCCTGCGGGCACGGTTCAAGGCCAGCGCGTAGTCCAGCCGAGAGACACAGCCTGCAATCAGTACATGCCGGCCTTGGCCGGGGCGGCGGCTGCGCCTTTCAGCGCCTCCATCCCCTCCTTGAGCGACTTCATCATCAGCGCCAGGTCGGAGGAGTAAACCAGGAAGCGGAAGCCTTCAGCGCGCAGGGCGGCGAGGCGCGCCACCTCGCCCAGGTGGACGCCGGCCGCCACCGGGCTGGGGCCGCAGACCTCGGCCACCCGGCGGAAGGCCGCGGTCATTTTCTCGTGGGCGAACTGGCCGGCGACGCGGAGCGAAATGGACAGGTCGTGGGGGCCGATCATGGTGGCGTCAATGCCCGGCACGGCCACGATGTTTTCCAGGTCGGCCAGGGCCTCGCCGCTCTCCACCTGCACCACCACGATGGTCTCGCGGTTGCCGCGCTCAGTCGCCTCGCCGGTTCCGATGCCGGAGAAGTCGGTAAGGATGCCGCGCATGCCGAAGCCGCGGCGCCCCTGGGGCGGGTATTTCACCGCCTCCACCACGCGCCGGGCGGCTTCCGCCGAATCTATGCGGGGCGCCACCACCCCGGCCGCCCCGCAGTCCAGCGCTCGCGCAATCAGGAAGTACTCATTGTCGGTGATGCGCACCAGCGGGGCGATCCCGAACTGCCGGCTGGCCCGCGCCAGCGCCTCGATCTCGTGCAGGTCTCCGGGCGAATGCTCGGTGTCTACGATGAAGAAATCCACGCCGCAGGCCGCCAGCGCCGGCACCATCTCCGGGCGCAGGCACTCGGTGATCATGGTTCCGAACACGACCTCGCCGGCCGCCAGTTTCTGCTTGGCAGGGTATAAAGGCATCTTATTTTTCCTGTTTCTTGCGCTTGGCCGTCCAGTCGAACGACCCGAATTCCCCCAACTGCACGGTGCCCTTCATGGTGTCCCCATCCACCGTGCCGGTGTAGACGAACTCCACCGCCTGCCCCTCGATGGTGAAGCTCACCTTCCACTTGATGGCGTTGTCTTTCAGTGAGCCCTCGAGCCTGGATTCGCCCAGGCGTCCCTTATAGGTCCCGGTCAGCTTTTCACCCTCCTGCTGGAAGGTCACGGTGGGGTTGAAGGTCCCCTCGGGTGTCTGGAGGGTTATCTCCCACTCGCCGGCCACGTTGACTTTCTCGGCGGCCGCCAGCCCGGGCGAGGCCCAGGCTAACAGCAGGGCGCATCCCATGGAAGCGACAACTGCCAGACGCAAAACGCGCATCGGACTCTCCTCGGCGGGGCCGACCTGGAGGACGGTCCCGAAACAGGGCTAAGAAGCCCCCAAATGTTACCAGAACAGGGCACTGCTGACCATGGGCGGGAAGCGCGACGTGAAGTCCTGTTACGCCTGTTTTCGCAGGCAGGGGCTAGTTTCCCGACAGGATGGGCTTCCCTGCCGGGCGGTGAGGGAAAATTGTTCCCGTCGCGCGGAACTCTTGCTGCCGCCCTGGGTTTAACCTGATCGTGACGCCAGTCCTGCGACTGCTTGGTGTGGTGTTGCTGGGGGCGCTGGCGCTGGCGGGCCAGGAACCGCCGACAGCGGATTACGACGCAGCCAACCGCATCTGGACGCTGGCCAACGAGCAGATCGAGGTCCAGTTCCGGCTGAACGAAGACAACACCGTCCGGCTGCTGACGCTGCGGCGCCCGAACGGCAAGCAGTGGGTGAGCGGCGGGCAGCCGGCGGCCTCTCCCATCTACCTGACCATTGATGACCTGACGCTGGATCAGGACGCGCCCTGGCAACTGGTCACCACGCGCGTGGAGGCGGCAGGACACGGTGGCCGTCGCCACATGATCCAGTTGCGCCATGACGAGGCCCGGGCGGAAATCGTCCTGCGCGCGGAAATCTATCCCCGCCAGCCCTTCCTTCGCACTTACTACACCTATCGCAATCTGGACCGGGAGCGGCATTTCCTGGAGGAGGCGCGCTTTCTCAACCTGCGGTTCAACACCGAGCGGCGCCGGCTGCGCGCCTTCTACGTGAACCAGGTGCGGCAGAGCACGCCCTTAATGTTCGACACTTTCGAGCGCGACCTGGCACGCCAGCCAGCCCGCCAGGTGACGCTTTGGGCCGGGGCCCACGCCGACCAGTGCACCTGGCTGGCCCTGCGCGATTCCGCCGACAACGGCCTGGTGTTCGGCTGGGAGTTCGACGGCCGCGCCTCGTTGAGCGCCCGCCTGAGCGGCCCCGAGGCGCTGGATGTTTTCGGCGGCCCGCTCGACCTGCACGCCCCGGTCGCCGCCGGCCGCCAGATCAGCGTTCCGGCCGGCTTCCTGGGGCTGTACGAGGGCGACTGGGACGAAGCGGCCTACCGCACGCACCGCTACGTGGAGTCGGTGCTGGCCGCTCCCCTGCCCGACGACAACTTCCCCTACCTGATGTTCAACACCTGGGGTTACCGCGAGAACATTGATGAGGCTACCTTGCGGCGGGCGGCGCAGATCGCCGCCCAGGTGGGCGTGGAACTGTTCGTGGTGGACCTGGGGTGGGCCCGCCACATCGGGGAATGGACCGAAGACCTAAGCCGGTTCCCCGGGCGCCTGCGCGCCTTTGCCGATTACGTGCACAGCCTGGGCATGAAGTTCGGCCTGCACTTTGTCCCCGTGGAAGTCTCAGCGCACTCGCAGGTGCTGGCCGGCAATCCCGATTGGGCTTCTTCGCGCAACGACTGGTACGCCTTCGACGACGCGGTTTCTGTCTGCCTGGGGCACGCCCCGGTCCAGGCCTGGGTGCGCGAAGCGCTGCGGCAGGTGGTGGAGGACTACGCCGTGGACTGGGTCACCCAGGACGGCGAGAACCTGGTGAAGACCTGCACCAAGACCACCCACACCCACGATCCGGAGAACAGCAACTGGGCCAATTCGGTGAACGGCATTGACGCCCTGGTCCGCTCCACGCGCCTCCAGTACCCGCAGGTATTCTGGGAGAACAACGGCGACGGCGGCACTATGCTGACCTTTGAAGCGGTGAAGAACTACGCCACCTTCGGCAGTTGCGACGCCTGCGACCACTTCCACCGCCGGCAGGCGGTCTGGGGGATGAGCTACGTTTTCCCGCCGCGCTTCATTAGCCGCTATATGGAAGAGCCGCCCATCAAGTTCACCACCCGCAGCAGCATGTTCGGGGGGCCCTGGATTCTGATGCAGCCGGTCACCCGCTGGACGCCGGCCGAGATTGATTTGGCGCGCCGGGAGGCGGAGCTTTACAAGTCGCTGCGCGGCCTGATCCGGGAGGGCAAGGTCTACCACCTGTTGGAGCGGCCCACCGGCTACAGCATCGAAGCCATCGAGTCGTTCCACCCGGAGTGGGACCGCGGGGTGATCTTCGTTTACCGGCCGGACTCGCCGGTCACTGCCCAGACGATCTTCCCGCGGGGCCTCCGCCCCGAAGGCACTTACAACGTCCGCTTCCAAGAGAGCTCCAACTCCTGGCTGGCCCGGGGCTCAGACCTGATGACCCACGGCATCAACGTCAAGCTCCCTGCCAAGCTGTTCGCGGAGATCGTTTACATTGTCGGCGTCGACCGGGCCGCTTCGGCCGACGAAACCGTGGGCGCCTCCGAGAACACGCCCACCGCCAACCGGCCCCTCTAATCCCAGGCCAGGCCCGGGCGCTCGATTTTCCCTGCTGCTTACTTGGGAAGTGCGATCTTGAAGGCCTTAGCCAGGATTCCGGCCGAGGTCATCAGGGTGGTGAGGTCCTTGATGGTGAAATCAGCGCCCGCCGCCGGCGCTGTCTTCCCCTTGCGGCAAACCTGGATCACCCCCACGGCCTTGCCCTCTGCGATCAGCGGCGCGCTCATGATCTTCTGGATGGGGTTGCCCTTGGTCTCGCTGCTCAGCTCCACGGCCTCAAAGATGGTGGGGTGCTTCTGCGCCGGAAAATTGTTGATCATCTCCGGTCGCTTCTCCCGGACCGTCCGCACTGCCAGCGACGCGGTGCTGGTCATCGGGATGCTCCCTACCTTCTGCAGCTTGAAGGGGTAGAGGAAAGAGAGGATGGAGCTGCTGTGAGTGAGGTGCAGGATCGCCACCTCGTCGAGCTTGACCTGAAAGCTCTTGGCGATTTCGGCGACAATCTTCTCCAGGGTCTCGTTGCTCAAGGGCTGGCCGCTCTTGACGGCCTCCTCGATCAACTTCGACAATCCAACACTTAAGGGTACCCCCATCCTCGACCTCGCGCGTGGGCGTTCACGATAGAGCCATTATAGCGGAAAGGAGCGGGCAAACAAGCGGGAGGAGCCGGCCATTTTAAGCCGCCGGGGTCATCATTGCCGCCAGAGCCGAGCCGGCCAGGGCAGCCGGCGTTGCTGCGCCGGGGTTCCAGATCGGCCGCGGTGAACGCCTAGGTTCATGGGGCCCTTTGTGGTTAAAATCGAGCAGCCATGGGAAGCCTCATCATCGTCTACGAGCGAATGCACGAGCGGGGGATGAAACTGCTGGAAGGCGCCGGCCAAGTCATCATCCCCGAGTCGCTGGAGGAGGAGGCGCTGCTGCCGCTGTTCACCCGGGCCGACGGAGTGGTGGTGCGGGCCATGGGCCGGGTCAGCCGGCGGCTGATGGAGAACGCGCCGCGGCTGAAGGTGGTGGGAAGGCACGGCGCCGGCGTGGACAACATTGACGTGGCGGCCGCCACTGAACTGGGGATCTGGGTGGTGAACACACCGGATGCTCCTGCCCAGTCCCTGGCCGAGCACTTCTTTCTGCTGGCACTGGCGCTGCGCCGCAACTTCCGGCAGTCGGAAAGAGCCTTTCACCGGGGCGAGTGGAACCTGCGGCACAGCCTGGTGGGCAGCGAGTTGCAGGGCAAGACGGTGGGCATCGTCGGGTTCGGCCGCACCGGACGGTTGATCGCCAGGAAATGCCACGCCGCATTCGACAACCGGATCCTGTACAGCGACGTGGTTGCGGCGCCGCCGGAGGTGGAGCAGGCCTGCGGCGCCGCGCGAGTCGAGCTCCCTCAATTGCTGGAGGAGTCCGACATCGTCACGCTCCAGGTTCCGCTCACTCCCGAGACGCGCCACATGATCGGCGCCGAGCAGATCGCGCGGATGAAGCCGACGGCGTTCCTGCTGAACCTGTGCCGGGGGCCGGTGTGGGACGAAGGGGCGGTGCTGCGGGCGCTGGTGGAGCGGCGCATCGCCGGCGCTGCCACTGACGTCTTCGAGGTCGAGCCGCCCGGTGTCACCGGCCACATGCTGCTTCAGCTCACCAACTTCACCGCAACGCCGCACATCGGCGGCCACACGGCCGAAGCCATGG